>JAFAPJ010000415.1 GCA_019247255.1 Methylobacteriaceae bacterium
GCTGCTCGTCGTCGATGGCGCCCGCAGCCAGGGCTTCGCGGCGCGTTTCGTCTCGGGGTACCTCTACGTGGCCGGGGACGGGTCGCCCGGAAGCGAGGCCGGCGGCGCCACCCACGCCTGGGCGCAGATCTACCTGCCGCGCCTCGGCTGGGTCGATTGCGACCCGACCACGGGAGCGATCGGCAATCGGGACCTCATCCGGATAGCGTGCGTGCGCGACCCCGCGCAGGCCGCTCCGCTCAGCGGCAGCTATATCGGCCTCGCGGACGACTTCCTGGGCATGAGCGTGGAGGTCGCCGTGACCCGCGCGGATCGGGCGGCGCCCGGGCCCAGCCTGTCCCGCCTCGCCCTCGCCTGAGCGGCGCCGATCTCCGTTTTCTCGTGACCGGTCGGCCTTCGGTCGAGGGCAAGGCCGGAACGGGGTTGGTGGCTCGCGGTTGAACGGACCGTGCGGTCGGCGCCACGCGCCGCCGCCCACGACCCCGAGGAGATCGCCGTGACCCCCACCGGATCGACGCCTGCGCGCGTGCCGATCACGCTGACGATCAACGGCGTGCGACGGGACCTGCAGGTCGAGCCCTGGACGACGCTGCTCGACCTCTTGCGCGAGCACCTTCACCTCACGGGCACGAAGAAGGGCTGCGACCACGGCCAATGCGGCGCCTGCACCGTGATCCTCGACGGCCGCCGCAGCAATTCCTGCCTCGCGCTCGCGGTCACGAAGGACGGTGCGAGCGTGACGACGATCGAGGGCCTGGCCGGGCCCGACGGGACGCTTCACCCGCTCCAGCAGGCCTTCATCGAGCACGACGCCTTCCAGTGCGGCTATTGCACGCCCGGGCAGATCTGCTCCGGCGTCGCGCTCCTCGCGGAGGGCCGGGCGCGCTCGCGGGAGGAGATCCGCGAGCTGATGAGCGGCAACCTCTGCCGCTGCGGCGCCTACGTGAACATCGTGGCGGCGATCGAGGCGGTCGCGGCTGCCGAGGGGAGGGCTGCCGCGTGATCGGCTTCGATTACCTGCGGCCCGCGAGCGTCGCCGAAGCGGTCGCGGCTCGGGCGAGCAGCCCCGAGGCACGCTTCGTCGCCGGGGGGACGAACCTCGTCGACCTCATGAAGTACGACGTCGAGACGCCGCGGCGCCTCATCGATATCGGCCGGCTGCCGTTGCGGGGCATCGAGGACCTGCCCGGCGGCGGCTTGCGCCTCGGCGCCCTCGTGACCAACGCCGAGGTGGCCTACGACCCGCGCGTGGAGGACCGTTATCCGCTCCTCGCGAGCGCGCTTCTCGCAGGGGCCTCGGCGCAGCTGCGCAACGCCGCGACGACTGCCGGCAACCTCCTCCAGCGCACGCGTTGCTACTACTTCTACGACGTCGGGACGCCCTGCAACAAACGGGAGCCCGGGAGCGGCTGCCCGGCGATCACCGGGCAGAACCGCATCCACGCGATCCTGGGCGCGAGCGACCAGTGCATCGCGACCCATCCCTCCGACATGGCGGTCGCGCTCGCGGCCCTTGAGGCGACCGTCCGGGTGACGGGGCCCGCCGGCGAGCGCGCGATCCAGATCGGCGACTTTCACCGCTTGCCCGGCGACCGGCCCGACCAAGACACGACGCTCGGCCTCGACGAGCTCGTCCTTGCGGTCGACCTGCCGCCCGCGCGGTTCGGTCGGCACGTGACCTATCTGAAGTTGCGCGACCGCCTTTCCTACGCCTTCGCGCTCGTCTCCGTGGCGGCCGCCCTCAGGGTCGAGAACGGTCGGATCGCCGAGGCTCGGCTCGCGCTGGGCGGCGTCGCGCACAAGCCGTGGCGCGACCCGGACGCGGAGGCGGGACTGGTCGGCCTCGCGCCTGAGCGCGAGGCTTTCGCGGCCTGCGCCGAGCGCCTCCTCGCGGGTGCGCGCGGCTACGAGCACAATCGCTTCAAGATCGAGCTCGCGCGACGCGCCATCCCCCGGGCGCTCGCCCAGGCGGCGGCCGGAGCGCCGCAGAGCCAGATCGACAAGCGCGTCGCCTGAGGATTTCCGGATGTCGGCCCAGATCTACCCCTTCGAGCGCCATGTCGGCCGGCCCACGAACCGGGTCGACGGCCCAGCCAAGGTCACGGGCCGCGCCCGCTACGCGGCCGAATACGACGCGCCCGATCTTCTGCACGGCGTCGTCCTGTCGAGCACCGTCGCGCGCGGCCGCGTCCGGGCGATCGATACGGCGGAAGCCCGATCGATCTCGGGCGTCGTGGAGATCTACACGCATGAGAACAGCCCGAGGAGCGCGCGCTCGTCCCAGGCTTATCACGACCAGGTCGCGCCGCCCGGGACGCCGCTGCGCCCCCTCCAGAGCGACGAGGTCCCGTTCAACGGCGCACCGGTCGCGCTCGTCCTGGCCGAGACACTCGAGGCCGCCCGCGCCGCCGCCGCGCTCGTGCGGGTCGAGTACCGGACCGAGGCGCCCGAGACCGATCTCGCGGCGAAGCGCGGGGCGAGCTACGAGCCGCCGAAGAAGCGCGACGGCATCAAGCCGCCTCCGAAGCCCCGCGGCGACGCGCCGGGCGCCTTCGCGGCGGCCCCGGTCCGTCACTACGGCGAGTACAGCCACGCGATCGAGCACCACAACCCGATGGAGCCGCACGCCTCGACCGTGATCTGGGAGGGGGACGGCCGCCTCACCGTCTACGACAAGGTCCAGGGCTCGCAGAACTCCCAGGCTTACCTCGCGAGCGTCTTCGGGCTGCCGGAGGACAGCGTCCGGGTCATGAACCCGTATGTCGGCGGCGCCTTCGGATCGGGCCTGCGCCCGCAATACCAGCTCTACCTTGCGACAATGGCGGCGCTCGCGCTGAAGCGCTCCGTCAAGGTCGCGCTGACCCGGTCGCAGATGTGGACGCTCGGCTACCGCCCGCACACGCTCCAGACCGTCAAGCTCGGGGCGGATTCGGACGGCGCGCTTCTCGCGCTCGAGCACGACGCGGTCGCCGGCACCTCACGCTACGAGGATTATCAGGAGAACGTCGTCAACTGGTCGGGCTTCCTCTACGGCTGCCCGAACGTGGCGCTCGGCTACGAGCTCGTGAAGGTCGATACGCCGACGCCCGCCGACATGCGGGCGCCCGGCGCCGTCACGGGCGTCTTCGCGCTCGAGG
>JAFAPJ010000355.1 GCA_019247255.1 Methylobacteriaceae bacterium
GCCGACGGGCTGGACCGGTCAGGCCGAGTTCGACGTTGCGGCGCCCGAGCGCGACCTCGATCCGCGCGCATGCGGCGACCTTCTGGCCGATCGGGTGAGCGCCGAGCCGATCGGCTTCCAGCCAGGTCGCGCCGAGCTCACCGCCGCCGGCGCGAAGGCCGTCGCCTCTCTGCGGGCGGTTCTGATCCGCTGTCAGGCGCGCGGGCTCTCGCTCGCGCTGAGGCCCGATTCGCCGAGCGGGGCCGACGAGACGCTCGCCCGCGGCCGGGCCGCGACCATCGCGAGCGCCCTCGCGGACGCGCGCTCGGACCTGCGGGTGCAGCCGGGGCTCGCTCCGGCCGGCGGCGGCCCGGCGCTGCGCCTCGAGGTCCAGCCATGATGGCGGATCTCGTCTTCCTGGCCGAGCGATACATCTGGCCGCTCGGCGGCGCGGCCGGGCTCGGGCTCCTCGTCGGCGCGCTGACCTGCTCGGTCCGGCCGCCGGGCCTCTATGGCAAGGTGTCGGCTCTTCTCGCGCTCGCGGCTTTGGTCGCGCTCGTGAGTGCGGTCGGCTCAGGCGCGGTCCGAGGTCGCGCCGGACTCGCGCTCGACATCGCGGCCGGCCTCGCGCTCGCCTATGTCCTGGGCTGCCTCGCCGGCTGTCTTTGCCGGGCAGCTCTGTCGCGCCTGCGGGACCAGGCGGAAGCCTCGCCGCCTACGGCGTGAGCCCCCCGCGACGCAGGTCGCTGTCGATCACGAGCGCGCTGCGCGCGTCGAGGCGCTTTCGGTAGACCTGCAGGTTCTCCATGACCCGCTGCACGTAGTTCCGCGTTTCGTAGAAGGGGATCCGCTCCACCCAATCCACCGGATCCACGTCGGGTCGACGTGGATCGCCATAGGCTTGGATCCATTTCTTCACGTTGCCGGGCCCGGCATTGTAGGACGCGAAGGTGAGGATGAACGACCCGCGCCAGTCATCCAGGAGGTCGCCGAGATGGGCGGCGCCGAGCCGGGCGTTGTAGCTCGCATCAACGAGGCGGCCCGCGTCGAAGGCCACGCCGACGCGCTTGGCGACGGCCTGCGCGGTCGCGGGCATGAGCTGCATGAGGCCGCGCGCTCCGACGGGCGAGCCTGCGGCAGGGTCGAAGGCGCTCTCCTGCCGGGCGATCGCGTAGACGATCGCCCGCTCGACCCGGCTGCCCACCGGCTCGAAGGCCGGCACGCCGATGACCGGGAAGGCCGCCTCGTCGAGCGGCAATCCGCGCTGGGTCGCGAGCTTGCCGAGGGCGAGGAGGGTCTTGGCGTCCTTCTGAGCGAGCGCGAGATCGCCGACCACCTCGAGCTCCGCGGCGGACGCCGCCCGCGCGAGCTCGGCGACGAGCGGGCTCGCGACGTCGCGCAGCCCCGCCGCGTAGAGGATCTCGACCGCGCGCACGGCCGGCGCCTTGGCGGCTGACAAGCGTTCCTGGCGGGTCGGGTCGCCGGCGAGGCGGAGCGGCACCGTCTCGCGGCCGAGCTTCGCGGCGGCGAGCTGGCCGTAATAGGTCGTGCCGTGGCGCGAGGCGCGGTCGAAATGCGCCCGAGCCCCCTCCTGGTCGCCGCGTGCTTCCGCGGCGCGGCCTTCCCAATAGGCGGCCCGGGCCGACGAGATCGGGGTCGCGGCGATGCCCGCGGCGCGGGCGAAATGCACGGCCCCACGATCGGGGTCGTGGAGAAAGCGAAGCGCGATCCAGCCCGCCGTGAATTCGGCTTCGAGCCGCTTCTCGTTCGAGGCGGCGGCGTGGCGCTCCACGACGGCGTAGGCCTGCTCGTAATCCGAGGCGTCGAGGAGCTTGCGGGCGACAAGCCGCCGCTCGACCCACCATTCGTCCGGGTCGGCCAGGAGGGCGGGGTCGCGCGGCGCCGAAGCCATCGCCCTGGCGGCTTCGTCCGCCTTGTCGCTTCGGCGGAGGAACTGCGCGCGGGAGAACAGATACGACGTGTCCGTCCGCAGGGCCGGCGGCACCGCGTCGAGCAGCTTGCCGGCGTTGCCGGCCCGCGCGTCGACCGCGATCCGGGCCTTCACGAGAGCGTCGTAGCCCTTGCCGGCGAGGTCGGCGGCGCGCTTCGCGCCCTCCCAGCTCTCCTTGAAAAGGAGCCGCTCCATCCGGGCGCGGTGATCGGCCTGGGTCAGGACCGGGCCGAAGGCGTCGAGAACCTTGGCCTCGAGCTCGCGGCCGAAGACGTCGGTCCGCCAGGCATCGCGGACGAGCGCGAGGGCGTCGCCGTCGACGCCGTCGGCCTTGAGCGCCAGCGCGAGCGCGAGCTTGCCGGCGGCGGTCTGCGGCCGTTCCCGGGCGAAGAAGGCCTTGACGGTCGCGGCCGGCTTGCGCTCCGCGACGAGCCGCTCCTCGGCCCGACGGCGCAGGCTCGCAGCGCCCGGCCAGTCCGGATTGGCGGACGTGAAATCCTGCACGCGCTCGAAGCTCACGAACGTCCCGGCGTAGCGGATCGCGACCCAGTCGAGGAGCGCGCCCATGACCGGATCCTTCACGTCGGATCGGATCTTGTCGCCCGCCGGGAGATCGCCCTTTCGGTATGCCGCCACCGCGTCCCGGACGGGGCCGAGCTCGGGCAGCGCGGCCAGGCCCTCCAGACGACGGGGCTCGCTCGACGGGCCCGGGGTCGCAAGCAGAACCGCGGGCAGCTCGGGCGGCAGGTCGATCTCGGGCAGCGCGACCGCACTGGCGGCCGGCGTCGCGACCTCCGGACCGGTCGGGTCCGTCCAGGCGAGCGCGGTCGCGATCGTGACGCCCGACACGAGGCCGAGGGCGACGCCTAAGGACCGGATCACGCGCTCACTCTCCCGACAGGGCCCGAACTGCGATTCAGCACTCGACAAGGTTGACGAACCCTTGCGTGCGGCCGTTTGCGCGGCCCCGGTCCAGACCCTATGTGTCGGCGGGACGACGGACGGGACTGGCGGGCTCGATCCCGCGCGGAAGGTTGGGCATGGGCAGCAAGCGTCTGAGGGGCTCGTTGACGGCCCTCGTGACTCCGTTCCGCGACGGCGCGGTGGACGAGGAAGCTTTCCGCGGCCTCGTCGAATGGCAGATCGAGAGCGGCACGCACGGCCTCGTGCCGGTCGGCACGACGGGCGAGAGCCCGACGCTGAGCCACGACGAGCATAAGCGGGTCGTCGAGGCCTGCATCGACCAGGCGAACGGCCGGGTGCCGGTCGTCGCGGGCGCGGGCTCCAACTCGACCGCGGAGGCGATCGATTTCGCCCAGCATGCGGAAGCCGCGGGAGCCGACGCGCTCCTCATCGTCACGCCCTATTACAATAAGCCCACGCAAGAGGGCCTCTACCGCCACTTCAAGGCCGTGAACGATGCGGTCGGCATCCCCATCCTCATCTACAACATCCCCAGCCGTTCGGTGATCGACATGTCGGTCGACACCATGAAGCGCCTCTACGAGCTGCCGAACATCGCCGGGGTGAAGGACGCGACCGCGAACCCCGCTCGGCTCAGCCAGCAGCGCCAGGCCCTGGGCGAAAACTTCATCCAACTTTCCGGCGAAGATGCGACCGCGCTCGCCTTCATGGCCCATGGCGGCCATGGCTGCATCTCGGTCACCTCCAACGTTGCGCCGCGGCCGTGCAGCGAGATGCAGGAGAGCTGCCTCAAGGGCGACTACGCCGCGGCGCTCACGCTGCACGAGCGCCTGTTCCCGCTGCACGAGGCGCTGTTCGTCGAGACCAATCCGTCGCCCGCGAAGTTTGCGCTCGCCGCTCTCGGCCGCATGCGGGAGGACGTACGGCTGCCGCTCGTGCCCGTCTCGGAGGGCACGCGCGAGCGCGTCCGCTCCGCCATGGTGCATGCAGGGCTTTTGAACGCCTGAGCGGACCATGGCGAAGCAGCCGAGCGGCTCGCCCTTCAAGGTCGTCGCGGACAACCGGAAGGCGCGCTTCCACTACGAGATCGTCGACACGGTCGAGGCGGGGATCTCGCTCACCGGCACCGAGGTGAAGTCGCTGCGCGCCAACAAAGCGACGATCGGCGAGTCCTATGCGGGCCTGTCCGGCAACGAGATCTTCCTTTTCAACGCGAACATCCCCGAATACCTGCAGGCGAACCGGTTCAACCACGAGCCGCGGCGGCCGCGCCGCCTCCTCCTGCACAAGCGTCAGATCGACAAGTTCATCGGCGCGACTCAGCGGGAGGGCTTCACGCTGATCCCGCTCAAGCTTTACTTCAACGAGAAAGGGCGCGCGAAGGTCGAGCTCGCGCTCGGTCGCGGCAAGCAGCTCCACGACAAGCGCGAGAGCGAGAAGAAGCGCGACTGGGAACGCGAGCGCGGCCGCCTCATGCGCGCGAAGGGCTGACGGGCACGGAACCGCCGCCGCTATCGCTGTACGACGATCAAGGAGACTGCGATGTCCGCCGCCGCGACCTGGACCGATCTGCCGCCCGACCTCCCCGTGCCCGAGGACGACGGCGCCGCGGCGCATCTGCCCGGGCTGGCGCTGCCGCCCGTCGCCTTGCCGTCGAGCCAGGGCGGGGAGGTCGCGCTCGCGACGCTCGCCGGGCTGACGATCGCGTTCTGCTATCCCCGCACAGGCGAGCCCGGAAAGGCGAACCCGGACGGCTGGGACGCGATCCCCGGGGCTCGCGGATGCACGCCGCAGGCCTGCTCCTTCCGGGACCTCGCGCGCGAGCTCGCCGAGCTCGGCGTCGCGCAGGTCTTCGGGATCTCCACCCAGGACAGCGCCTACCAGCGGGAAGCGGCGGAGCGGCTGCATCTGCCGTTCGCCCTCCTCTCCGACGAGCGGCTCGCGCTCGCCGGCGCGCTCGGCCTGCCGACCTTCGAGACGGCGGGCATGACGCTTCTTAAACGGCTGACGCTCGTGATCCGCGACGGTCGGATCGAGCACGTCTTCTACCCGGTCTTTCCGCCCGACCGCAGCGCCGCCGACGTCGTGGCGTGGCTCGAGGCCAGCCGGGCATGATCCGCGTCGCCCTCGCCGCCGGCTTCGCGCTCGCTGCGACCGCGACGGTCGCGCAGGAGCCCGGCCCGAGCTGGCGCGAGGTCAAATGCGAGCGCTACCGCGCGGTTTCGGCCGAGGCGCTCGCCCGCACGGGGCGGCAGGGGCTGACGGACGAGTTCCTGGCCCGGCACGACGCGTTTCTCCGGTCCGGCTGCACCGCGAAAGCCGATGTATGTCCCCGCTCGGCGCGGGATTTCGCCTTGGCCGACATCCTGACGATCGGGGCCATGAATGCCGGCACGGCGAGCACCTTCCTTCCCTTCGCTTGCCCGCCACCGGCCGGAGCACATCCAACATCGTGAGCGCGGGTCGTGATCGACTTGGCAACCACGACGCCCACCCTGATATGCAGAGCAAGGAGGGGCCCGATGCTCGCGCCGAAATCACGTGTGAAGGCGAAGCCGAACGCGAAGGCCGAGCCCGTCGCGACGCCCGAAACGCGTGCGGCTGTGGAGCGGGGCGAGCACCGCTCGGTCATCAACGCAATCCAGGCGCGGTTTCCCAAGATCCTAGCCCGCCTCGGCGAATGAGACCTTCTGGCTCTCGCTCGACCTGGTCGTCAGCATTAACCAGGAATGCGTGAGGGACACGGGAGAGCGGCACGTCGTCAGAGATCCGGGTCTCCTGGAGAGCGCCGTGATGCGTCCGTGAGGAGCAGGACTTCGTCGCGGCTTTGCGCGACCGCGTGGACCTGAGCGACCTCACCCCACGACCCGCTCGACCCGGCTGACGACGGGCTTCGCGCGCAGCTCGGAGATGATCGCGGTGAGGTGCTTCAGGTCGAAGACCGAGAGGTCGACCGTGACCTCGGTGAAGTCCTGCGTGCGGCGATGCATCGAGACGTTCTCGATGTTGCCGTCGTGGTCGGCGATCACCTGAGCGACCTGGGCGAGGCTGCCGGGCTCGTTCAGGCTCTGCAGCGCGATGCGGGCCGGGAAGCGCCGGCCGGCGCCCGCCTCGACGTCCCAGCGAACGTCGATCCAGCGGTCGGGATCATTGTCGTATTCGGCGAGCGCGCGGCTCTGGATCGGGTAGATCGTGACGCCCTGGCCCGGCGTCAGGATGCCGACGATGCGATCGCCCGGCACGGCGCCCCCGTCGGGCGAGAACCTGACCGGCACCTCGGAATCGAGCCCGCGGATCGGGATCGCGTCGTCGCCGCCGCCGGCATCCGTCCTCCCGCCCGCCGACCGGCCGTCCTCGCGGACGTCGCCCGCGCGCCGCTCGTCCTTGTAATCGGGATAGACGCCCCGCACGACGTCGCCCGAGAACATCTCACCCCGGCCTACGGCCGCGAGCACGTCCTCGATCGAGCCGCGGGCGAGGCGGGGGAGGGCGCCTTTCAGCTTCTCGTCCGAAAAAGGTTTAGCGGCGCGCTGGAAGGCGCGCTCGACGATCTGGCGCCCGAGCCCCGCATATTGCCGACGCGTCGCCGCGCGGGTCGCGCGGCGGCTCGCGGCCCGGGCCTTACCCGTGACGACGATCGATTCCCAGGCCGGCGGCGGGATCTGCCCGTCCGAGCGGACGATCTCGACCTCGTCGCCGTTCTGCAGCTCATTGAAGAGCGGCGCCATGCGGCCGTTCACCTTCGCGCCGACGGCCGAGTTCCCGACATTGGTGTGGATCGCGTAGGCGAAGTCGATCGCGGTCGCCCCGCGCGGCAACGCGATCAGCTTGCCCTTCGGGGTGAAGCAGAACACCTGGTCATGG
>JAFAPJ010000491.1 GCA_019247255.1 Methylobacteriaceae bacterium
AGCAGCGCGTCGCGATCGCCCGGGCCTTGGCGCTGAAGCCGGACGTTCTGCTGCTGGACGAGGTGACCGCGTCGCTCGACCCGGAACTCGTGAGCGAGGTCCTGGACACCATCCGGGCGCTCGCCGCCGAGGGGATGACCATCCTGATCGTCTCGCACGAGATGAGCTTCATCCGAGGCGCCTCGACCGAGATCGCCTTCATGGCCGAGGGCCGCGTGGTCGAGACCGGAGCGCCGGCGGCGATCTTCGAGGCGCCGCGCGAGGCACGCACGCGCGATTTCGTCGGCAAGATCCTGCGTCACTGATCCGACCGAGCCGCCGGCTTCGGCTCAGGCGACGGTTCTTACGGCGAACCGAGCGAGCGAGCGCAGATGGGCCTGGACGGCGCGCCGTGCCGCGCGGGCATCGCCCGCCTCGATCGCGTCCAGGATGTCCAGATGCTCGCGCGAGTCGGGACCGAGGCGGTCCGCGAGGCGCGCGATCTCGAACAGCCGCGTCGTCACCCGGAGGCCCGCGATCATCTGGGCCAGGACCGCGTTGCCGCAAGCCTCGGCGTAGAGCGTATGGACGCGGTCGTCCGAGCGCCAATGAGCATCCGTATGGTAGCTCGTCGCGGCCATGAGGTCGGCGATCTCCTGACGCGCCGCCCCGATGCGCGCCGGCGGCACGCGTCCGAGCGCCAGGGCGGCGGCCTCAGGCTCCAGGATCTCGCGCACCTTCAGGCTCTGCAGGTACTCGGCGAGGTCGACCGCGCGCACCATGAAGGAGCGGTTGGCGGTCTTCACCACGAGCCCTTCGCCTTCGAGGCGCTGCAGCGCTTCGCGCAGGGGCGTTCGCGACAGCCCCAGCCCCTCGGCGAGCTTCGCCTCGATGATCGGCACGCCGCCCTTGAGCCGACGCGTCCGGATGAGCTCCGACAGGCTCTTGTAGGCGAGATTCGACAGGTTGTACCCGGCTCTCGCCTCCGGCATCTCCGCCTGCGCGGGCCCGTCAGGGATCATCGGCCGAGCCTGCGGTCAGAACCGGGATAGCGAGAACGGCGCGGCGTGGAGGGCGCTGCGCCCGCCCGTGATCATCTCCGCGGTCATGCGGGCGACGATCGGCGCGAGCGTGAAGCCGTTCGAGGTGACGCAGTTCCAGAAGCCGGGAACGCCCGGCATCTCGCCGATGATCGGCGCCCCGTCGATGTTGACGTTCATGCCCGCCCAGACCCGCAGGAGATTGAAGCTCCGGGCCGCCGGCAGCACGCGGCAGGCCGTCCAGGCATTGCCCTCGATCGCCCAGCGCAGGGCGAGCGAGGCGCCGGTCGCGGGATCGAGATCCGCCGACCAGCCGCCGCCGATGAGTAGGCCGCCGTTCGCCGTCTGCTTCAGGCTGAGATGTCGGCCTGCATGCGCGACGAGGCGCTCGACCACCGGCGGACCCCGGTCGGTGACGAGCATCTGAAGCGGGGCGCCCGAGACGGGGATCGGGCGGCCGACGAGACCCGAGATATGCGGCGACCAGGCGCCGGCGCAATTGACGATCCGCTGCGCGCGCACGGGTCCGGCCCCGGTCTCGACGCGGTAGCCCGCGCCGTCCCGCTCGATTCCGCGAACAGGCGCGTCCGCCTCGAAGGCAGCGCCGGCCGCGCGGGCGAGCCCGACGGTCGCGAAGGTCGCGGCGAGCGGGTTGATCTTGCCTTCCGCCGGGCAATAGGCGGCCCCGAGCAGGTCCGGGGCCAGGGCCGGCTCGAGGTCGAAGAGCGCGTTGCGCCCGATCACCTCCGTGTCGACGCCAAAGCTTCGCTCGAGCGCGGCCTTGCGCGCAAGAAAGCGCAGCTCCTCCTCCGTGGAGGCCACCATGAGGCCGCCCGTGATCTTGAGCTCGAGGTCCTCGCCCCCCGCGGCCGCGTGATCCGCGGCGATCCCCCGCCACAGCTTCACCGCGGGAGGGCCGAGGCGCAGCGTTTCCGCCGCGGGCTGCCCGCCCGCCTGCGCCTTGGCGCCGAAATCGAAGGACAGAAGCTGGACGTGCAGCGAGCCGGCATTGGCCGTGGAGGCCTGCAGGCCGATTCCGTCCCGGTCGACGACGAGCACGTCGTCGCCCGCGCGCGCGAGCTCGCGCGCGACGCAGGCCCCGACGATGCCGGCGCCGACCACGAGGGTCCCGACGCGGCGCAGGTCCCAGCGGGCGCGACCACGCTCCGGGCGCGGCACGATGGCCGGGGGCGCCGAGACCCGATGGCCGCCCCATTCCGGCTTCTCGTAAGCGATCAACCCGAGCGGGACCGGCTTCGCGGGCGGCCGCGGCGCGAAGAAAGCGTCCGCAGCCGGAGGCGCTCCCCCGGCCGCAGCCGCGAGCCGCGTCGCCAGCCCGGCGCAGAGGCGGCCTTGGCACGGCCCCATGCCGGTCCGCGTCAGGCGCTTGAGCGCGCCGAGATCGCCCCCGTTGGCCATGAGCGCGCGCCGCATCGCGCCGGCCGTGACGTCCTCGCAGCGGCAGACGACGACCTCGTCGGGGATCGCGGCGACGTCGACCGGCGGCGCCGCGAACAGGCGCCACAGGGTGGCCTGAAACGCCTCGGCCCGGGCGAGGCGCCGTCGCGCGGGCTCGACGACGGCCCGCCCGAGGCCTGGTCGACCGAGGTCGGCCAGGATGGCGTCGGCCGCGAGCACCGCCCGGCTCGCGGCCACGACGGCGCCCCTCGGCTCCGCCCCGTCGCCGATCGAGAACACCTCGGCGCGGCTGGTGCGCCCGTCCGGGTCCGTGCGCGTCGCGAGGTAGCCGACATGGCGGTCGATATAGGCTTGCTCGCAGCCGAGCTGGCGCGCGAGCTCGCCCGAGGGAAGGAATCCGTGCCCGAGCGCGACGATGTTCGCTTCGACGCGACGGCTTCCCCCGGGCGTCGCGACGACCGCGGCCGCGACGCGTCTGCCGGAGACATCGCCCTCGGCCTCGACGATGCGTGAGCCCCACAGAACCGGCACGCGGTGTCGCTTGAGAGCCGCCAGGTAGGTCAGCCCCTGCGCGAGGAGGCGCGGATCGGCCGACGCGGCGTGCAGGACGGTGCCGAACGCCGAGACCCGGGGTCGCGACGCCTCCTCGACGACCGCAGCCACGCTCACGCCGGCTCGCGCGAGCTCGACCGCGAGCTGAAGGTTGAGCGGGCCGTTGCCGCCGATGACGACCCGCCGGCCCGGCGAGACGCGATAGGCGCGCACCAGGGTCTGCAGCGCTCCCGTCGCCATGACGCCCGGCAACGTCCAGCCGGGGATCGGCACCGCTCGCTCGTAGGCGCCGGCCGCCAGCAGAAGGCGCCGCGGGCGCAGGACGACATGCCTGCCCTCGTGCGCCACTCCGAGCTCGTCCGGCGCGAAGGCCGACCACACCGTCGCGCCCCGCCAGAACCTCGCGCCCGCATGCTCCGCGGCCGCCGTGAGATGCGCGCCGCCGGCGAATTGGCGGTCGAGCGGCGGTCCGGCGAGCCGGTGCGAGGCAGCGACGGGCTTGTAGTACTGCCCGCCGGGTGCCGAGCGCTCGTCGAGGACGACCACCGCGAGGCCGGACCTCGCGAGATGCATGGCGGCCGTCAGCCCGGCGGGCCCCGCGCCGACGATCGCCACGTCGACCGCGACCTCGGCGGGAGCCTCGCCGGACGGCATCGCGAGACCGCCCCGTGGCGCGTCGGGCGCAGCGCCCCGGACCTCCATGCCCTCGGCGCAGGGGGTCGTGCAGGCCCGCCGCCCCGGCAGCCCATCGACCGTGACCGCGCAATCGAAGCAGGCGCCCATGCCGCACCACAGGCCGCGTCGGGATCCGCCGCGGCCCTCGCGCAGCGCCACCTCGCCGGCCGCCGCGAGGGCCGCCGCGATCGTCTCCCCCTCCATCGCCTCGACCGGCCGGCCGTCGAATCGAAACCGGATCGTCCGGCCGGGCCGTAGACGGGGGTGGGCAAGGCGCATCAGGACGGGCTCGTGACGACAGGCGACGCTGTTCGATATACAAAGGGCATGCAAGAGCGGCCGGTAGATCGTCCGTCAGAGGGGCAGGGGATGGCGATGGCGACGGCCGGTTTCCGTGGCACCTATACGGTTCTCGTCACGCCCTTCACCCCCGACGGCAGCCGGGTCGATGTCCCGGCGCTCCGTCGGCTCGTTGAATTCCAGATCACGCAGGGCATCCACGGGTTGATCCCTCTCGGGTCCACGGGAGAGTTCCTGTCGATGACCCGGGACGAGCGGGCTGAGGTGATCGAGGCCGTGATCGACCAGGCGCGGGGCCGGGTTCCGGTCCTGGTCGGAACCGGAGCCGAATGGACCCGGGACGCCGTCGACCTGTCGCGCGAGGCCGAGCGCCTGGGCGCCGACGGCGTGATGATCATTCCGCCCTTCTACTCGGTGCCGACGGAGGCGGAGCTGATGGCGCATTACAGCGCCATCGCCGACGCGATCGGCATCCCGATGATGATCTACAACAATCCCGCGACGGCGAACGTGGACATGCTGCCCGAGACGGTGGCTCAGCTCTCGCGCATCGAGAACGTCCGCTACATCAAGGAATCGACCCTCGACGTCACCCGCGTGCGCGACATCGTGCGGCTCTGCGGCGACCGGCTGACCGTCTTCGCCGGCGTGCTCGGCTACGAGTCGTTCTTCATCGGCGCGCAGGGCTGGGTGGCGGTCTGCTCGAACGTGATCCCGCGCCTCTCGGCCCAGCTGTTCGAGGCGGCGCTCGACCGCAACGACCCGGCCGAGGCCCGCGCCGTCCACGAGCGCATGGTCGATCTGCTCTGGTGGGTCGGCGGCCCGCGTTACGTCGCGGGCACCAAGGCTGCCCTCGAGATGACCGGCCTGCCGGTCGGGCCGCCGCGACCACCCCGGTTGCCGCTGCCGGCCGAGATGCGGCCGCGTCTCAGGGCCGTGCTCGAGCGTCTGGGCCTGCTCGCCGCCGAGGCCGCTTGAGCGGCGAGGTCGACGCGACGACCGGCACGGTCAACCTGTCGGCGCGCGCCTACGGGGCGCTCTCGCGCATGATCCACGAACGCCGCCTGCGAGGCGGCGAGGCGATCCTGGAGGCCAAGCTCGCGGCCGACCTCGCGATCTCCCGCACGCCGCTTCGCGAGGCTCTCCAGCGGCTCGAGGGCGAAGGGCTCGTGACGAAGGTCGGCGGCCGCTCCTACACCGTCCGCCGGGTCGACTTGGCGGAGTACCTCCACAGCTTGAAGGTCCGCGAGATCCTGGAGCCCGAGGCCGCCGCCCTCGCGGCCGGCACTGTCTCGCCGGAGGCCATCGCGGCCGTACGGGCGGAGATCGTGGCCCTTGTGCCCGCGAGCTATCTCGAGGCTGCGCATTGGCAGGCCGACGCCCATCTGCACGGCCTGTTCATCGACGCCTGCGGCAACCCGGTGATGCGCGACGTCCTGAAAGGCCTTCGGGCCACCACGCATCTGTTCGAGGTCGCCCGCCTTCAGGACCGCCTCGTGCCCGACAACGCCGAGCATCTCGCGATCCTGGACGGCCTCGAGCTGGGCGATCCTCGCGCGGCGCGTCGCGCGGTCCAGACCCATATCCGGAGCCTCACCCGTTACGCGCTGTCGGCGGTCAGTTGACGCCGCCCGGGCAACGTGAGCAGCCGCCGCGGGGTCCTCACGAGAAGCTGGTCGACCTCGTCAGCGGAGAAGCCGCGCTCCCGCATGAGCGGCACGACGTTCTCGAGAAGGTGCGCGTAGCCGTGCCCGCCGTTCGCGCGAAGCCGGGAGCGCGTGCAGATGTCGTGCGAGACCGCGACCTGTTCGCCCAGGCCCGCCTCGAACAGGCGCCGGATCGCGCGCAGGCGCATCCAGTCGGTCGGCAGATCCGCGACGCCCAGCCAATAGTTCGAGGTCTCGATGCAGAAGAAGTCGAACTCGACCACGCAGCCGGTGCGAGCCAAGGGCACGATCTCGCCCTCGTCGAAGTAGGTGCGATCCATGTGGTCGATGATCGTTCGGGACAGGTCCCCGCCGGCCGCGTCGACGATGCGCAGGATCTCGAAGGGTGCGGCGGGATCTCGACCCGGATGCACTGTCAGGGCGGCGCCCGTTCGACCTTGGACCCGGGCGGCCGCGTGGAGACAGCGGCGCTCGAAAGGGTGGAGCGGCCAGGAGCAGCCGATCTCGCCGATGAGCCCGCAGCGGATCGGCGTCCCCCACGCGCCGTCGGTCAGCTGGGCCAGCAGCCCGTCTTCGAGAGCGCCCTCGTCTAGCGCCAGCGTGTCGGCGTCGAGATACGGAGCCGTGTACCAACCGGCGCCGAGCACGGCATGGACGCCCGAGGCGCGCGACACGGCGGCGAGGCCCTCAGGGTCCGGCGCGAGCCCGCCGGTCGTCACGTCCACGATCGCGCCGCCGCCGGCCCGAACGAAGGCTGCCGCCTCGCGTCCGGCGAGCCCGACGTCCTGTACGCGGTGGTTCCCGCGGAAGGCGCCAGGCCGGTAGTTCACCGCGAAGGCGTTGGCGAGCGTGATCTCGACCTCGGGCTCGGGGCTGCCGCGCTGATCGAGCGGGCGCAGGTCGCAGAGGAGGTGCTCGTGTAGGAGCGTCGGCCCGAGCGCTTCGGGCGCGACCGGGCCGAGCACCGTCATGGCATAGCCGTTCCGAAGAATGTCGCCCGCCATCGATCACCTCGCCGAAACCGCTCGCTTCCGGCCGCGAGTTTGCATACGGTCTGTATGCGCAACAGGCCCGGTCGTCGATCGGCGCCATCGGTCATGGAGACCCGAACGTGAGCGACGCCGAGTTTCCCTCCCGTCAAGCCCGCTCCGCCGGGCTTCAACGTCGTGACTTCATGCTGGGTACGGGCGCTCTCGCAGCCGCTGCCGTGTCCGGCGTTCGCCCGGCCGTCGCTCAGGCGACGATCGCCCCGCCCGCCATCATCAAGCCGGGCGCTCTCGTCATGTCGATCAACCCGACGCTGCCCCCGCTCCAATATGTCGACGACAAGGGCGAGCTGCAGGGCATGCGCGTCGAGCTCGGCAACGCGATCGCGAAATCGCTGGGTCTCACGCCCGAATACGTGCGCATCGAGTTCGCCGCGATGGTGCCGGGGCTCGCCGCCAA
>JAFAPJ010000642.1 GCA_019247255.1 Methylobacteriaceae bacterium
CTGACGCGGGTGGACCCGGAGAAAATCTGCATGACCCCATCCCTTGAGCCGGCGCGGGTCCGGCGAGGCGATGCGGGTTAAAGGGGCGCTCCGGCCAGAGTTCCGGATCCGGGTCGGCTCAGACAGCGGCGCGGGCCGAGATGCCGCCGTCGACCGGCAGGCACACGCCGTTGATGTAGCCGGCCTCGTCGCTCGCCAGGAAGACGGCCGCGTGCGCGACGTCCCAGGCCGTGCCCATCCGGCCGGTCGGGGAGGCCGCGTGGCGGGCCCGCCGCATGGCGTCGCGGTCCTCATCGGCGCCCGCGATGTGCTGGTCGATATGCGGCGTGTCCATGAGGCCGGGCAGGATCGCGTTCGCCCGGATGCCCTGCCGGGCGTGCCGCAACGCGATCGAGACCGTCAGCTGGTTCAGCGCGGCCTTGCCGGCCGCGTAGCTCGGATAGGGATAGCCGGTCCAGCGATGGCCGGCGACGGAGGAGATGTTGGTGACGACGCCGCGGCCCGCCGCGAGCATCAGCGGGAGGGCGTGCTTGCAAGCGAGGAACGCGCCCGTGACGTTCACGTCGAGCCCGTGCCGCCAGGTCTCGAGCGCGGTCTCGGCGACGTCGCCCATCGCCGCGTAGCCGACGTTGTTGTGGAGGATCGCCGGGATGCCGAGCGCTGCGGCCGCTTCCGCGATCGTCCGGGCGACGCCGTCCTCGTCGAGCACGTCGCACCCGTAGGCTTCGGCGACCCCGCCCTCCTCCCGGATAAGCCGCGCCGTTTCGGCCGCCGCCTCCGGCATGCGGTCGATGCAGACGACGCGCGCGCTTTCGCGCGCATAGGCGACCGCGGAGGCCTTGCCGTTCCCCCAGCCGGGCCCGACGGAGCCCGCCCCGAAAACGAGCGCGACGCGGCCGACGAGCCGCTCGCCTCGCCGGGGCGCGTTGCTCACGCGGCCTCGGCGCGCGCGCCGCGCAGGCCGTCCGCGAGCGACCGGACGAGCGCCGTGACGGCCGGCACGGTCGCGTCCGTCGCCCGTCCGTCTCCGTCGAGGGACGTCCGGATCGCGTCCACGATCGCCGAGCCCACGACGACGCCGTCCGCCCCGCGTGCGATGGCGGCCGCGTCCTCGCCCGTGCGGACCCCGAAGCCCACGACCACGGGCAGCGTCGTCGCGGCCTTGATGTCGGCGACCGCAGCGGCGACGCGGGTCGCGTCGGGCTTCGCGGTCCCGGTCACGCCGGTGATCGAAACGTAGTAAACGAAACCGTTCGTGTTCCGGAGAACGGCCGGCAGGCGGGCGGCGTCGGTCGTCGGGGTCGCGAGGCGGATGAAGGCGAGCCCGGCCCGCGTCGCCGGCAGGCAGAACTCCTCGTCCATCTCGGGCGGCAGGTCGACCACGATGAAGCCGTCGATCCCGGCCTCGCGCGAGTCCGTGAGGAAGCGCTCGACCCCGTAGACGTAGATCGGGTTGAAGTAGCCCATCAGCACGACGGGCGTGTCGCGGTCCGTCTCGCGGAAGCGTCGGACGAGTTCGAGCGTCGCGCGGGCGCTGCCGCCCGACTTCAGCGCCCGCAGGCCTGCCGCCTGGACGGCCGGCCCGTCCGCCATGGGATCCGTGAAGGGAAGCCCGAGCTCGATGAGGTCCGCACCTGCGCCCGGCAGCGCTCGGAGGATCGCGAGCGAGCTCTCGGGGTCCGGATCGCACGCCATCACGTAGGTGACGAGGGCCGCACGTCCTTCGCGACGGGCGGCGGCGAAACGCGCTTCGATCCGGGCGGTCATGGCGGCCCGCCTAGCACGGGCCCGGAGACCCGGCCAGATCGCGCGCTTGCGGGGCGCCGGGGCGCCGGGTCAGATGGCGGCGACACGGGAGGATGCGGGTCTTCATGCAGGGCGTCACGGTCGTCGATCATCCGCTGGTGCAGCACAAGCTGACCCTGATGCGGGACAAGTCCAGATCCACCAAAGGCTTCCGACAGCTCCTCAACGAGATCGGGATGCTGCTCCTCTACGAGGTGACGCGCGACCTGCCGCTCGAGGAGGTGGAGATCGAGACGCCGCTCACCCGGATGACGGCGCCCCAGCTCGCCGGCAAGAAGCTCGTGCTGGCGCCGATCCTCCGGGCGGGCGTCGGCTTTCTCGACGGCATGCTGGACCTCGTGCCGTCGGCGCGCGTCGCCCATGTCGGGCTGTACCGTGACCCCGAGACGCTCGCGGCCGTAGAATATTACTTCAAGGCGCCGTCCGACCTCGCGGATCGGCAGGTTCTCGTGCTCGACCCGATGCTCGCGACCGCGAATTCCGCGATCGCGGCGGTCGATCGTCTCAAGGAGCGCGGCGCGAGGGAGCTGCGCATCGTCTGCCTGCTCGCGGCGCCGGAAGGCATTCGGAACTTCCAGGCGATGCACCCCGACGTCCCGATCTGGACGGCCGCGATCGACAGCCATCTCGACGAGCACGGCTACATCGTCCCGGGGCTCGGCGACGCCGGCGACCGCATGTTCGGGACGCGCTGACCTTGCGCTTCGTCGCGGTCGATTGGGGCACGAGCCGCTTCCGCGCGCTTCTCGCCGCCAATGGTCGCATTCTCGAGCGCCGGGAGACGGATCACGGGATCGCGCGGCTCCGCGCCGGCGACCACGCGGCCGTCTTCGAGCGCGCGGCCGGCGCGTGGCTCGCGAGGGAGCCGGACCTGCCAGTGCTCCTCGTCGGCATGGTCGGCAGCCGGGAAGGCTGGGCGGAAGCGCCCTATGCGCGCTGCCCGGCGGGCCCGCGCGAGATCGCGGCGGCGCTGGCGCCCGTCGATCTGGGCCAAGGTCGGCGCGGCGCGATCGTGCCGGGGCTCCGGACGGAGCGCGACGGCGCCGTTGACGTGATGCGGGGCGAGGAGACGCATCTCCTCGGCGCCGGGGTCGCGGACGGGCTCGTCTGCCTGCCGGGAACGCATTGCAAATGGGCGCGCGTGGAAGCGGGGCGGGTCGCGGATTTCGCGACCTTCCTGACAGGCGAGCTCTACGGCCTCCTGCGCGAGCAATCGATGGTCGGCCGCCCGGCCCGCGAGCCCGCGGACCCGGCCGGCTTCGCCCTTGGCCTCGCGGCCGCGCGGGACGAAGCCGCCCGGCCCGGAGGGGGCCTCCTTCAGCGCCTCTTCGGGGCACGGGCCGCGGCGGTGACGGGCCGGCTCGCCCCCGAGGCGCTCGGCCCCTACCTGTCCGGGCTTCTCACCGGCTTCGAGATCGCGGGCGCGCTCAAGGCTTTCGATCCGCCCGCGGTGGTGACGGTCGTGGCGGACCCGCCGCGCGCGGCGCTTTATGAGGAGGCGCTCGCCGCCTTCGGCCTCGGCTGCCGGATCCGCGGGCAGGACGAGACGCTGCTCGCGGGGCTCGCCCGGCTCGTCGCCGAACGCTTCTGAGCGATCGCGGAAAGGTTCGGTCAAGCCAAGCCTCGCGCCGTCTCGGCCGGGCGCGCCGTCCTTAAGGGTGCGTCAGGGATCGCGGCCCGATCGTCACGCTCGCGTGGGAGACGCGAGATGACCCGTCCGATCGTGTGGGCCGTCGCGGTGCTCGGGGCCATGGGCCTCGCGGGCCAGTATGCGGGCGACAAGCTCGCGACCCTGAGCCGATCCGGCCCCCGGGGTGGTGCGAGCGGCGCGCCGGCGGCGTCGGTGGCCGATGTGGCTCCCCCCCTGGCGGGTCCGCGCCGGCTTGTTCTGCAGAGCGACCTCTCGGGCCATTATCTCGTGCATCCGAGCGTCGAGGGCGCGCGGGTCCAGATGCTGGTCGATACGGGCGCGACGCTGGTGGTCTTGACCGAACGGGACGCGGCCGCGGCCGGCATCCGGCCTGCCCCGAGCGCCTATACGGGCCGGAGCCAGACCGCGAACGGGGTCGCGGCCTTCGCGCCCGTGCGCATCCGCGAATTGCGCCTCGGCGACCTGATCGTGCGCGACGTCGATGCCGCGGTCTCGCGCGGCGACGCGCTCGGCACGAGCCTCCTCGGTATGTCGTTCCTGCGCCGGCTGCGCTCGTTCGACATGTCCGGCGGCCGGCTGACGCTCGCGAATTGATCGCCGCGGAGGTCGCGCCAAGCGCTCTCTCTCGTGTCGCCCGGGGCGGTTCTGCGCTAACCTGCCGCCCGGAGGCACCGGTGGCACAAAGCGCGGTCAGACCCTGGACTCACGCGGAATTCTTCGCCTGGCAGGAACGCCAGGAGGTCCGTTACGAGCTCGTGAGCGGCTTCCCGCTCCGCATGATGGCGGGGGCCAGCAATCGGCACGACGCCATCGTGGGCAACCTGATCGCAGAGCTGCGGAACAGGCTGCGTGGCACGCCGTGCCGCCAATTCACCGCAGACGGCGCGGTCGTGATCCGCCCCGGGCAGATCCGCCGTCCCGACGTGGGCGTGGATTGCGGACGGAGCGATCCCGAAGGGCATAGCGCGACCGAGCCCCGGCTGGTCGTCGAGGTCCTGTCGCCGTCGACGCGCGACTTCGACACATTCGAGAAGCTCGCGGAGTACAAGTCGCTGGACAGCCTGGACGCCATCCTCTTCGTCGAGCCGAATCGCGCCGAGGTGGCAATCTGGCGGCGCGCGGACGATCGGAGCTGGGTTCGACAGCTGGTCGAAGGCCTCGACGCGGTCATCCCTCTGCCGACCCTCGCGATCGTGCTGCCGCTCGCCGAGATCTACGACCGCGTCGAGGTCGGCCCGCGGCCGTCCCTCGTCGGCTGAGGTCAGGCCGTGGCGCGCGCGAGCTCGCCGCGGATCTCCTCCGCGCCCCGCCAGAGCGCCACGCGGTCGTTGACGAGCCGGTCTGGTGCGGCCGCCCCGTAGGCCGCGAAGCTGTCGCGCAGAAGCTCGGCGAGCCCCATCGTGCGCGGCGGGCTCCGCTTCGTCGCCGGCGCGAGAAAGACCTCGCTGCCCGCGGCTCCATACTGCTCCGCGATCGGCGGGTAGACCGGCCAGGATCCGAGCTTCACGATCTCGTCCGGAGCGTAGGAATCGAGGTCGCAATCCGCGAACGGGATCCCGGCCTTCCGGAGCAGGCCGCGCGCGAGGTCGTTCACGGCGAACATCTTCGGGTGATTGATCGTGTGCATGAAGGGCCCGCGCCGCGTCCAGCGCAGCAGCTCCTCGGCGAGATCGTATTGCGCATCCCGCCCGAGCTTGAGGAGGGTGTCGGCCGAGGCCTGCCAGAGGTCGAGGTAACCGAGACGGCGATAGATGTCGGCCGTGAAAAGCCGGGCCGTACGGCGCTCGTCGAAGCCTTCGAGGTAGCCGAACAGCGCGAGCGCGGAATGGTACGTCCCGATCGGCCCCCGCAGAAAGCCGCGCGCCGCATCGGTCGGGTCGCCGACGTAGACGAGGTCGGGATGGAAGGCCGGGAAGACGAGGGTCGGGACAGCGACGAGCGGCACGGCCGCCCGCAGGTCCTCGAAGGTGCCGCCGTCGCGGAAGCGGGTCGCGAAGGCGGTCGCGAACACGACGTCCGACCCCGCGAGGTCGGCCACGAGGTCGCTGAGGCTGGGATAGCGCTGCGCGAGCCGGTAGACCGAGATCGCCCGGACGTCCGCCTTCGGCAGGAGGAGGTCCATCGCGGCCGCGAGCGCGGTCGCCTGGCAATTGCCGATGACCGCGATCCGGGGCGAGCCGCCGGTGCGCCGTCCCGACGCTCTGGCGAGGAGGCGGCGCTGCAGCGTAAGGAGGAGGGAGGAGATCACGGATCCGAGGTGACGCGATGGCGGGCGAGAACCCTTATGCGACCCTGCCGGCTGAGCGATACTGGCGCAAGGCGGTGGCGACCGTGCCGCCCTTCGCGCTCGACCCGACCCGCCGCGACGCCTTCCGGCTGACCCGGACGGAGAAGATCGCGACCGCGGGATCGTGCTTCGCCCAGCAGGTGGCGCGCGTGCTGCGCCGCGCCGGCTTCAACTATTACGTGGCCGAGGACCCGCCGGCCCGGCTCAATCCGACGCTGGCCGACCAGGAGGGCAACTTCTCGGCCCGCTACGGCAACATCTACACCACCCGGCAGCTCGTGCAGCTCTTCGACCGGGCCTTCGGCGAGTTCCGGCCCCTCCTCACCCATTGGACGCGGCCGGACGGGCGCTACGTCGACCCGTTCCGTCCCCGCATGGAACCCGAAGGCTTCGGGAGCCCGGACGAGGTCGCGGCCGAGCGGGACCGCCATCTCGCCCGGGTGCGGGTCCTCTTCGAGACGCTCGACACGCTGGTCTTCACCCTCGGGCTGACCGAGGGCTGGCGCGACGCCCGGGACGACGCGGCGCTGCAGCTCGCGCCCGGCGTCGCGGGCGGCGAGTGGGATCCGGATCTCTACCGCTACGTGAACGCGACCGTCGGCGAGATGACCGGTGACATGCTGGGCTTCATCGACCGGCTCCGGTCCGTGAACCCCGGGGCGCGCGTGATCCTCACGGTCTCGCCCGTGCCGATCTCGGCGACCTACGACGACCGGCACGTGCTCGTCTCCAACACTTACTCGAAATCTGCCCTCCGGGTCGTCGCGGACGAGGTCTCGCGCGCTCGGTCGGACGTGTTCTACTTTCCGTCCTACGAGGTCGTGACGAACCCGGCGACCGCGGAGCGCTACTATTCGGAGAACCTCCGGGCCATCAACGAGGCCGGGATCCGGCATGTGATGCGTCTCTTCATGGCGCATATGGAGGGCGGCGGCGCCGAGAAGCCGGCTGCGGCCGCGCTCGACGTGTCGCGGGAAGGCGAGCGCGCCTCGGAGGTGATCTGCGACGAGGAGCTGCTCGACGCCTGAGCGCATCGCTGGCGGTCGGGGGCGAGATCGGCTAGGTCCGCCCCATCCCCCGTATTTCAGCGCGCGGCCGCCGACGCGGCCCAACCAGGAACGTCACCCGTGAAGGTCATCGCGTCCTCCCTCCGCAAGGGCAACGTCGTCGAGGTCGACGGCAAGCTCTACGTGATCGTCACGGCGGAGAACATTCATCCCGGCAAGGGCACGCCCGTCACGCAGCTCGACATGCGCCGCATCTCGGACGGCGTGAAGGTGTCCGAGCGCTACCGGACGACGGAGCAGGTCGAGCGCGCCTACGTGGAGGAGCGCGAGCACACCTTCCTGTACCAGGACGGCGAGGGCTACCACTTCATGAATCCCGAGACCTACGACCAGGTCGCGGTTCCCCAGGACGTCATCGGCGACCAGGCGGCCTACCTGCAGGAGGGCATGGCCGTGATGCTCTCGACCTACAACGGCAACGCGATCGCGATCGAGCTGCCCCAGCGTGTCGTGCTCGAGGTGACCGACACCGAGCCCACCGTGAAGGGTCAGACGGCCTCGTCCTCGTACAAGCCCGCGATGCTGTCGAACGGCGTGCGCACGATGGTGCCGCCCCATATTGCGGCCGGCACCCGGGTCGTCATCATGACGGGCGACGGCTCCTACGTGGAACGCGCCAAGGAGTGACCCGAAGGGCGGCCGCCCTTCAGGCTCGGGCGAGTTCCGACTTCAGGAAGTCGATCACGTGCCGAACCCGGGCGGGCAGGTGCTGCCGGCTCGGATAAAGCAGCCAAGCCGCCGTCTCGAAGCTCGTCGCGGTGACCGCGTGGTCCGGAAAGAGATCGACGAGGCGCCCGGTCGCGAGGTCGTCCGCGACGAGCCAATCGGCGAGGAGCGCGGGACCGAGGCCGCCGCGCACCGCGGCCCGGAGCACGATCGCGTTGCTGCTCACGAGATCCCCGCGCACGAGAACCTCTTCCGGCTCCGTCGCGGACGCCCCGGCCGGCCGGAAGAGCCAGCGGGAGCGGAATTCGGGCACGGCCGAGAGGATGCAGCTCCGCCCGGTGAGTTCCGCGGGGCGGACCGGCGCGCCCCGCTTCGCGAGATAGGCCCGGCTCGCCACCACCCGGTACCGGGTCGGGAACAGCTTGGCGCCGATCACGTCCGCCCGATAGGTCGGGGCAAGCCGGATCGCGACGTCGATGCGCTCGGCCACGAGATCGAGATTGGCGTCCGCGAGGATCAGCTCGAGGCGCAGGCGCGGAAAGCGTGCCCGGATCGCGGGCAGGAGCGGCGCCAGAAGCATTTCACCGAACGCCACCGACGCGGTGAGCCGCACCGTGCCGACCGGATCGCGCGGCTCGGCGCGAAGCGCCTCACGAGCTTCGTCGAGGCCCTCAAGGAGAGGCGCGACGGTCCCGAGATAGCGCTCGCCGGCCTCCGTCAGGGAGAGCGCACGGGTGGAGCGCTGAAAGAGCCGCGCGCCGAGCTCGGTTTCGAGCGCCGCTACGGTTCGCGACACGGAGGAGGGGTCAAGTCCCCGGGCCCGGGCGACGGCCGCGAAGCTTCCGGCCCGCGCCACCTCGACCAGAATGTGCAGGCTCTCGACCTCCATTCGTTCAGGTTCTGCATGTCGGGCGCGCGTCTGTCACGCGACCGGAGCATTCTCGCGCCACTGCTCCGTAAGCCGGCGAGAGTTGCCGAAGCGCGGAGCGTCGGACATCAGTGACGGGCTGACCTCGGCGCCGGCTCCGCCATGGAAGAGGATCGCGCGTGGCTGTCCCGTTGAGCTCGTACAGGAGTGCGCTCATCGCCCGGGGTGGTGCGACCGGTCGGCTGATGGCGGAGCTCGACGCCCCCGCCTCCCCGCTCGGCGCGCCCGAAACGTGGTCCGAGGGCCTGCGCACCACGGTCGCGCTGATGCTCGGCGCCGAGGCGCAGATCGTGCTGTTCTGGGGCGCCGATGACGTCGCGCTCTACAATGACGCCTACGCGCCCAGCATCGGGCTCAAGCACCCGCACGCCCTGGGCCAGCCCGCGCGGGAGCATTGGACGGAGCTTTGGGACGACCTCGAGCCGCTGCTGCGTGAGGTGCGCGAGACCGGCCGCACCTTCGCGGCGAAGGACCGGCCCTTCTACATCGAGCGTTACGGCTACGGTGAGACGGCGTATTTCGACGTGTCCTACTCGGCGGTGCCGGAGCAGGACGGCAGCGTGGGCGGCGTCCTGTGCATCGTCGCGGAAACGACCGACAAGGTCAGGGCCGCGCGCCGCCACGCCTTTCGGATCGGACTCGAGGAAAGGCTGCGCGCCGCGCGGAGCCCCACCGAGGCTCTGGACGCGGCTTGCGAGGCGGTCGGCAGGGAGCTGGGCGCGGTTCTCTGCGCCTTCGGAGATGTCGACGACGGGCAGCACAACGAGGTCCTGAGCGAGTGGCGGGCGGGCGATACCCTGTCGGCCCTCGGCCGGCATCGCCTGGCGGATTACGGCCCGGAGCGCGTCCGTGACTTGCTCTCGGGTGAGCCCGTGCTGGTCGAGGACGTCGCGACGGACCCCCGGACGGCCGGCACGGTCGCGGAGCGTGCCTACGCGGCGCTCGGTTGCCGGGCCTCCCTCGACCTTCCGCTGATCCGCGACGGTCGTGTCCGGGCGCTTCTCGCGGTCGGAATGCGTTCGGCCCATCGCTGGAGCGAGGAGGAGGTCGCCCTCGCACGTGAGACCGTCGAACGTGCCTGGCAGGCGGCCGAGCGGGTCCGGGCGGAGGCGGCCCTGCGGGCGAGCGAGGCCCGCTTCCGTGGCGTGTTCGACTCGCACATCACCGGGCTCACGATTTTCGATGCACGGTCCGGCGAGACCCTCGCGATCAACGACTGCTTCCTCGCGATGACCGGCCATAGCCGGGCCGATTTCGACGAGGGTCGCTGGGACTGGCGCGACTTCACGCTTCCCGAGTACCTCGATCTCGACGAGCGCGCGATCGCGCAGGCTCGCGAGCATGGAAGCTGGACGGCCTACGAGAAGGAATACCGGCGCCGCGACGGCACGCGCTTTCCGGTGCGCCTCTCGTCGGCGCCGCTTCCGGGCGAGCCGGGACGGGTGGTCGTCTCGGTCGAGGACATCAGCGCGGCGCGGGCCGCCGAAGCGGAGATCCGCGAGAGCGAGCAGCGCTTGCAGCTCGCCAAGGTCGCGGCCGGGATCGGCGTCTGGGACTGGAACCTCGCCTCCAACGAGATCAGCTGGTCGCCCGAGATCTACGATCTCCTGGGGGTGGATCCCGACATCTCGGGGCCGAGGCTCTACGACGCCTGGCTCGCCGCGCTCCACCCGGAGGACCGCGACTGGGCGGACGAGCTCGTCCGCGAGAGCGCGCGGACCGGCCAGGCATTCTCCATCGATTTTCGGGTGCCGGTCGCGCCCCGCGGGGTACGCTGGGTCCGCTCGCAGGCGGCGCTGCTGCGAGATCCGGAGGGGCGCCCGAACCGCATGACCGGCGTCAACGTCGACGTCACGGCCCAGCACGTCATGGAGGAGCGCCTCCTCGGAGAGGTTACCCAGCGCACACGGGAGCGCAATCGCCTCTTCGAGCTCTCGCGGGACCTGTTCGGGGTCATGACCTTCGAGGGCCGGCTCGAGGCCGCCAACCCCGCCTGGTCGCGGCTTCTGGGGTACGACGAGGCCGAGCTCCTGAGCACGCCCGTCGCCGAGCTCGTGCATCCCGACGACCTCGCCGCAATGCGCCTTGCGCTCGCGAGGCTCGCGCGAGGCGAAGCGATCGAGAGCCTGGAGCTGCGGGTGCGCGGTCGGGACGGGCGGATGCTCACGATCGCCTGGCGGGCGGTGCCCGAGGGCGGCCTCGTCTACGCCGTCGGCCGGGACATCACGGAGGAGCGGGCCCGCGAGCAGGCGCTGCGCCAGGCTCAGAAGATGGAGGCGGTCGGCCAGCTGACGGGCGGGATTGCCCACGATTTCAACAACCTGCTCGCGGCGGTCGTGGGCGGCTTCGACCTTATCCGGCGCAAGTCCGAGGACCCCGAGCGGGTCCGCCGCATCGCGGCGAACGGGCTCGCGGCCGCCGAGCGCGGCGCGAAGCTGACGGGCCAGCTCCTCGCCTTCTCGCGCGCGCAGCGGATCGAGCTCAAGCCCATCATCCTGCCCGACCTCGTCGAGGGTATGCGAGATCTCCTCAGCCGGACGCTTGGGCCGCTGCTGAGGTTGAACCTCGATCTGCAACCGTCCCGCGTGCCGGTCCTGTCCGACCCGACCCAGCTCGAGATGGCGGTGCTCAACCTCGCCATCAACGCGCGGGACGCGATGCCGGACGGCGGGGAGCTCACCATCCGGACCCGGCAGCGCTTCCTTGCGCGCGATCCTGAGCTTGCGCCGGGGCGCTACGTCGAGCTCTCGGTCGGCGATACCGGAATCGGCATGCCGCCGGACGTCGCGGCGCGCGCCTTCGACCCGTTCTTCACCACGAAGGGCGTCGGGAAGGGGACCGGGCTCGGGCTCAGTCAGGTCTACGGCATCGCCCGGCAGGCGGGAGGGACGGCCCGGATCGACAGCCAGTCGGGAGGCGGGACGATCGTCCGGCTGATCCTGCCCTGTACGGAGAGCCGCGCGCTGGACGACTCCGCTTCGTCATCCGCGCCCGCGTCGGCCCCGGAGGGGGCCGTGGGGACGGTGCTCCTCATCGATGACGACGACGACCTGCGCCGCATGCTCGCCGACTCGCTCGATGCGATCGGCTACGCGGTGGTCGAGGCCGCTGACGGCCCGGGCGGCCTCGCAGCTCTCGAGACGCGCGAACCCGACCTCGTGCTCCTCGATTTCGCGATGCCCGGCATGAACGGCGCCGAGGTCGCCGAAGCGATCGCGGCCAAGCGGCCCGGTCTGCCCATCGTCTTCGCGAGCGGTTACGCGGACACCGTCGCGATCGAGCGGGCGGCGGGCCCGAAGGCGCTTCTCATTCGCAAGCCCTTCCGGATGGACGAGCTGCAGGCTGTGCTCGCAGCGGCTCTCGCCGGCGCGACGGACCCGGTCGATGGGGCGGCAGGCGCACCGGGAGCGGCGGGAACAGCGTCGCCGGCGTGACTTGCCCGTCGAGCGCTCGCCGGGTCGATCGTCGGGATGGAACCGCCGGCATGGGCGACAAGAACGGCGAGGCGGGGTCGGGACCCTGGGCGAGCGACGCCCGTTGTCCCGGCCAGTCCAATTGGGCTATCGGGCGATCGTCCGGCCCTGCCGACCGCCACGGCCGGCCCGGGACCCCCGCTCGATCAACTCACCCGACACCGTTTCTGCATGAGCAGCACGCTCGCCACCTGGATCGTGGCCGGCCTTGCCACGGCCGGCGTCATCGCGCGGCCGTTCCGCTGGCCGGAGGCGATCTGGGCGGGTGCAGGCGCGCTCGTCCTCGTGGGCGCCGGGCTCGTGCCGCCGGCCGAGGCGTGGGCGGGGGTGCTCAAGGGCCTCGACGTCTACCTGTTCCTCCTCGGGATGATGCTCATCTCGGAGCTCGCGCGGGAGGAGGGGGTGTTTGACTGGCTCGCCGCGGTCGCGGTCGCCGGCGCCCGCGGCTCGCCGACCCGGCTCTTCGCCCTGGTCTATGCCGTCGGCACGCTCGTGACGGTCTTCCTGTCGAACGACGCGACCGCGATCGTGCTGACGCCGGCGGTCTATGCCGCGACCCGTGCGGCCGGTGCCTCGCCGCTGCCCTATCTCTTCATTTGCGCCTTTATCGCCAATGCGGCGAGCTTCGTGCTGCCGATCTCCAATCCGGCCAATCTCGTGGTGTTCGGCGAGCGCATGCCGCAGCTGATCGATTGGCTGCGGCAGTTCGCCCTGCCCTCGATCGCCGCCATCGTGCTGACCTATGCCGCGCTCTGGCCGACGCAGCGCCATCAGCTCAACGGGGAGCGGCTGCGCACCGACGTGAAAAAGCCGCATCTCGCGCGTGAAGGCCGCTTCGCCGCCGTCGGCATCGTCGCGATCGCGCTGGTGCTGCTGACGGCCTCCGCGCTCGATATCCAGCTGGGCCTGCCGACCTTCATCTGCGGCGGGGTCACCGCCGCTGCGATCCTGTTGATCAGCCGGCAATCGCCCTGGCCGATCCTGAAGGGCATCTCATGGGGCGTGCTGCCGCTGGTCGCCGGCCTGTTCGTGATGGTCGAGGCGCTCGGCCATATCGGGACGATCGGCCAGCTCAGTGCGCTGTTGCAGCAGGCGGTGGCGCAATCGCCGGTCTTCGCAGCCTGGGCGGCGGGCCTTTCCACCGCAAT
>JAFAPJ010000645.1 GCA_019247255.1 Methylobacteriaceae bacterium
ACGCCCTCGACCATGCGCTCGCCCGTGTAGAGCGCGCTGCGGGCGCGGGCCGCATCGCCCCAGCGGCGCCGTCCAGCTTCGTCGTCGAGGAGCCCCGTCAGCACGGAGGCAAGGACGGGCGCGTCGTCCGGCGGCACGAAGAGCGCCGCTCCGTCCCAGAGCTCGCGGAAGGTCGCAATGTTCGAGAGGACGAGCGGGCAGCCGGCGCGAGCCGCCTCCAGCACCGCGAGGCCGAACGGTTCGTAGCGCGCGAGCGAGGCGAAGATCGGCCGATCCGTGAGGTAGGCCAGCACCTCGTGATTCGCGAGCGATCCGAGGGGCGTCGCGTGGCCGGCCGAGATCTCCCCGCCATGCGGCGCGCGGGTCGGTCCGGCGGCGAGCACCGGCGCCGGGAGAGCGGCGGCCGCGGCGTCGAGCGTCGCGAAGCCCTTCGCCTCGTCCCAGAGGCGGCCGGCCGTGAACACGAAAGGCGCGCAGCTCTCACCGGGCTCGCCGGCGAGGTCACGGCCGTTCGGGACCGCGCGGGGCACCGGGACGGCGTAGCGATCGGCCGTCGCCTCGGCGAAGGCGGCGGTCGGAGCGAGGAGGAGGTCGCAGGCCCGGTAGCCGCGGCCGAGAAGGTCCGTGCGCCAGCCGAAGTCCTCAGGGAGGGTCGTGCCGCCGCGCAGGGCGTCCCACCAGGTCGCGACGCAGGAATGGCAGATGCCGACGACCGGCCGGTCGAAGGCGCCGCCCGCCGCGAGCGCCGGGCTGTTGAGGTGCACGAGGTCGACGTCGCCGGTTTGGGCGAGGCGGGCGATCTCGCGCCCGGATTCCAGCACCTCGCCCGGCGTCGCCGCGAGCCAGTCGAGCGGCAGCGTCGTCTCGACGAGGTCGAGGTCCGGCACCGCAAGCGCCTCACGCCTTGCTTCGTCACCGGGCGAGGGCCCGAGCATCGCGAGCGTCACGGTGACGTCCGCACCGGCGAGACCCCTCGCGAGGTCGAGCGCGTAGGTCCACACGCCGCCGACCGCGTCGGCCGTCATCAGCACGTGGCGGGGCAGGGGGGCCATCAGGCCGGGCAGCAGGCCGCTTCCAGCCGGGAGAGCGGCGCCGGACGCTTCTCCTGGATGTCGCTGAAGCTGTCGAACTGCGCGAGGTAATGCTCGTGCGCGCGCTCCCAGGCGCGCGCGTCCGGCATGCCCCAGAGCCGCCGGTAATCGGGCGAGGAGGGGTAGGGGTACAAGGGTACCGGATCGTTCGCCCAGACGCCGGCCGCATGCAGGCGGTCGCGCCAGGCCTGCACGAGGTGGGCGTCGTCGCCGGCGACCTTGAGCAGGTTCGCTTGCACGAAGGGGACGGAGCGCTTCGCGTGGATCAGCCGCTCCGCGAGGTCGTCCGTCGAGGCCCGGCAATTCTTGTCGAGCATCGCGCGGCCCTCGACCGTGAGGCTCTCGACCCCGGCCTCGATCGAGACGCAGCCCGCCGCGCCGAGAAGGTCCAGCATCTCGGGCTTCCAGAGGTCGATCCGGGTCTGGATACCGAATTCGACGGGGCGGTCCCGCAAAGCCTCGAGCAGCGGCCGGTTCGGCAGGAAGATCTCGTCGACGAAGTAGATGTAGCCGACGCCCTGCGCCACGAGGCCGTCGATCTCGGCGACGAGCGGCTCGAGGTCGCGCCGCCGATACTTGTCGCGAAAATCGATCTTCGCGCAGAAGCTGCAATGGTACGGGCAGCCGCGGCTCGCCTCCACCTCCGCGCCCGGGCGGTCCGGCGCCCGGTCGAAGCGGTGGTGGTGATGCCGGTGCCGCTGCACCCACGCGTCGGGCCAGCGGAGCGCCGGCAGATCGGTGAACCGCGCCGCCGCGGGTGGACCCGTGACGACGACGCCGTCGCCCTCCGGATAGGCGAGGGACGCGATCGCGGAGAGCGGACCGCCGCGGGCGAGGTCGCGCACGACCTCCTCACACTCGCCGCGCACCACGACGTCGCAGCCGAGCTTGCGAAGCGTCGTCTCCGCCGTGACGGAGCCGTGCGGCCCGACCGCGACCGTCCGGCCGCCGCGGGACCCGAGAGCGATCAGGAACTCGCGCGGCACACGCAGCTCGGGCTGGGCGCAGCGCCAGAACAGGTAGGTCGGCGCGGTCGTGACGACCGTCATGTCGGGGCGGAAGTCCGCCACCGCCCCGGCGAGCTCCGCCATGGGCGTGCCGAAGAGGTGCCCGTCGAGCATGAGGACGTCGTGGCCCTCCTGTTCGAGGAGCGCGCGGCAACAGCCGAGCTCGAGCGGCAGGTGCGGCTCGCGGCAGCCAAAATAGATGCTGTCCGCGAAGCTCCAGGTCGGGTTGACGAGCGCGACCCGCATCAGGCGGCCCCGGCCCGGACGGGCTCGCGCCGGGCGGGCGCGAGGTCGATGCCGCGCTCCGCGGCGAGCCAGGCGACGAGGTCCGCGACCCCCGAGCGCCAGGGCTTCGGGGCGCGCAGGCCGAGGGCGGCGCGGGCCGCGCGGGCATCCGCCACGAAGTAGCGCTGGTCACCCTGCCGCCAATCCGCGTAGCTTGTCTCGACCGGCCGCCCGACGACATCCTCGAGATGCGCCACGAGCTGGCGCAGGCTGATCGCGTTCGCGGGACCGCCGCCGAGGTTGAAGGCCCGGCCGGCGATCGCCCCGATGCGATTCCAGGCGGCCATGTACGCCTCGACCGTATCGCCCACGTCGAGCACGTCGCGGACCTGGGCGCCGTCGCCGTAGATCGAGATCGTGTCGCCTTCCAGCGCCCGGATCGCGAAATGCGCGACCCAGCCCTGATCCTCCGTGCCCATCTGGCGCTGGCCGTAGATGCAGCTCATCCGCAAGACGGCCGTCGGCACCCCGAAGGAGCGGGCGTAATCGAGCACGTATTGATCGGCCGCGCCCTTGGAGCAGCCGTATGGCGTGTGGAAGTCGAGCGGGCGATCCTCGCCGATCCCGTGCTGACGGATGGCCGGCGCGGCCGGGAGATAGGCGTCGCGCTCGCGCACGAGGGCGACGTCCGCGAGGTCGCCGTAGACCTTGTTCGTGGACGCGAAGACGAGCGGGGCCGGCTTGTCCCGCCGGCGCAGCGCCTCGAGGAGAAGGAGCGTGCCACGGACGTTCACCTCGTGGTCGGCCATCGGCTCGACGAGCGAGGTCGTGACCGCGACCTGCGCGGCCATGTGGAAGACGGCCGCCGCGTCCCGCGCCGCGTCGGCGACCGCCGTGCCGTCGCGGATATCGGCCTCGACGGCGGAGATGCGCCGCGGATGCCGCTCCGTCAGCCAGGCGAGGTTGCGCTCGACACCCGGGCGCACGAGCGCGTCCAGGATGAGGACGTCGTGGCCGTCGCGGGCGAGACGGTCGGCGATGTTCGACCCGATGAAGCCCGCGCCGCCCGTGACGAGAACCGGCCGCCGTCCGATCGCGGCGGCCTTGGAGGGAGACTGCGTCACGCCACGAGACCCCGCGCCTCGAGCTCCTTGCGGGCGCCGTCGACGCGGTCGACCGCCTCCTGCTCCGCGACCCAGGCGGCGAGCTCGGCGAGCCCGGCCGAGAAATCCATCCGGGCCCGGTAGCCGAGCTCCGTCTCGGCCTTGGTGATGTCCGGGATGTTGTGGCGGATGTCGCCCGCCCGCGCCTTGCCGGCGATCTCCGGGGTGAGCTCGGGACAGCCCATCGCCTCGGCCAGAAGGTCGCCGACCTCGCGCACGCTCCGGTCGACGCCGCTCGCGATGTTGTAGACCTGCCCGGCCGCTTGCGGCTGGTCGAGCGCGAGCAGGAAGGCGCGGGCCACGTCCTCGACGTGGACGAAGTCGCGCCGCTGCTGTCCGTCCTCGAACACGAGCGGGCGCTTCCCGTTATGGAGGCGCGAGGCGAAGATCGCCAGGACACCCGTATACGGGTTCGAGAGCGCCTGGCCGGGGCCGTAGGCGTTCCAGAGCCGGAGCGCCACGCCCTCCATGCCGTAATACGGCGCGAGCGTCAGGGTGAGGCGCTCCTGCGCGTATTTCGTGATGGCGTAGACGGAGGCGAGCGTCGGGCGCTTCCATTCGGGCGTCGGCGCCAAGATGAGCGCGCGACCCTGCCGGTCGAGCGGGTCCCAGGGCGCCCCGCCGTTCGGCGGCCGGATCACGTCCTCGTAGAGGGCGCCGTCCTGGTCGCGGTAGAGACCCTCGCCGTAGATGCTCATGGAGGAAGCGACGACCACCCGCTTCACCGGGCGTGCGATCAGCTCCTGGAACAGGGTCGCGGTGCCGAGATCGTTGACCGAGACGTAGCGATCGATCGCGTACATCGACTGCCCGACGCCCACCTCGGCGGCGAGATGCACGACCTTGTCGACGCCCTTCAGGGCCGTCCGCAACCGCGCCTCCTCGCGCACGTCGCCGACGATCAGCTCCGCCCGCGGATCGAGTCCCGCAGGGCGTCCGCCGCCGCCGTGAACCTGCTCGATCAGCGAATCAAGGATGCGGACCTGGTCGCCACGGTCGAGCAGGGCTCGCGCAACGTAGCGACCGATGAAGCCGGCCCCGCCGGTGATCAGGATGGTGTCGGGCACGCGTGTCAGCCGTTCGCTTTGGCGGCCGTTGTCTTGGCCGCGGGTTTCTTGGCGGGAGCCTTGGCTCCGGACTTGGCGGCCGGACGGGCCGCAGCCTTCGGGGCCGCGGCTTTCGGGCCCGCAGCCTTGGAGCGGCTCGCGGCGGTGCTGGATTTCGCGGCCGTCTTGCGGGCGGGCGCGCGGGCCGGCTTCTCCGCGCCCTCCGCCTTCTTCGCGGCCGTCTTGCGGGCGGGCGTGCCGCGGGCCGGAGCCTTGCGGGCGGGCGCCTTCTTGCCCGTGCCGCCCTGGTCGCCCGTGCGACGGACGAACTTGCTGAAGCGGCTCTCGCTGCCGTCCGCCGTCTTGTCCTGATGGAGGAAGGCGAGCCCGCTCTCCTCGAAGACCTCGAAGAACTCGTCCCAGGAGATCTCCTCGAAGCTCTCCTCCTTCTCGCCGAAATCGAACCGGAGCACCCCGCCGCTCTTGCCCGTGCGAACAACGGACGGACGGCCGCCGCGCGCTTCCGCCCAGGCCCGAATCTCGTCGTGATCGACGGTCGTCGTGCCCTCACTCATGCCACCCTCCAGGATTTCGCGGGCCGTGCGCCCGCCGACTGGTGGCAAAGAACGCGCGATCAGGAACAAAGGTTCGGTACAGGTTCAGACCTGTCGGGCGAATCTGGCCGAGTCAGGCGTTCAATACCGTTTGCAGC
>JAFAPJ010000656.1 GCA_019247255.1 Methylobacteriaceae bacterium
GACTGCCTGCCGGGCTTGCCCGACGGGGAGTCAAGCTCGCCTTCGGCGCGCCGGCCGACCCGGCGGCGCTCGACGGGACGGTGATCGATTGCCGGGGCTTGGCCGCTCGCCCCGACGCGCCGGAGCTCCGGGGCGTCAAGGGCGAGACGGTCCTCGTCGAGACGACCGAGATCGCGCTGGCGCGGCCGGTGCGCATGATGCATCCGCGCTGGTCCATCTACGTGATCCCGCGCCAGGACCATCGCTTCCTCATCGGCGCGACCTCGCTCGAGAGCGAGGACCGGTCGGGCGTGAGCGTCCGCTCGGCGCTGGAGCTGATGACGGCGGCCTACGCGCTCCACCCGGCCTTCGGCGAGGCCAGGATCGTCGAGCTCGGCCACGGGCTCCGCCCGGCCTATCCGGACAACGCCCCCCGGATCGAGGTGCGGGGCCGCCGGATCGCGATCAACGGCCTTTACCGGCACGGCTTCCTCATCGCGCCGGCGCTCGCCGAGCTCGCGGCCGCCTATCTGGAGACCGGCGCGCGCGACAACGAGGTGATGCGATGGTGCTGAGGGTGAACGGCGAGCCGCGGGAGGTGCGGGCCGAGACCGTCGCCGGGCTCCTCGACGAGCTCGGCTACGAGGGCGGCTTTTTCGCGGTCGCGGTGAACGCGGCCGTCATCCGCCGTACGACCTGGGACGAGGCGAAGCTCTCGGACGGCGACGAGATCGAGATCGTCACCCCGCGGCAGGGCGGGTGAGCGATGGCCGTCAGCTTCTACGGTCGCAGCTTCGGCTCGCGGCTCCTCGTCGGGACGGCGCTCTACCCGTCGCCCGCCCTGATGCAGGACGCGATCGCGGCCTCCGGCGCCGAAATCGTCACGGTCTCGCTCCGGCGCGAGGCGGCGGGCGCGAAGGCGGGCGACGCCTTCTGGTCGATCATCCGCGCGCTCGGCGTCACGGTCCTGCCGAACACGGCCGGCTGCCGGAGCGTGAAGGAGGCCGTCGCGACCGCCGAGCTCGCGCGCGAGCTGTTCGGCACGCCCTGGATCAAGCTCGAGGTGGTGGGCGACGACGAGACTTTGCAGCCGGACGTCGTCGGGCTCGTGGAGGCCGCCGCCATTCTCCTGCGCGACGGTTTCGAGGTGTTTCCGTATTGCACGGAAGACCTGACGGTCGCGACCCGGCTCGTCGAGCTCGGCTGCCGGGTGGTGATGCCCTGGGGCGCGCCGATCGGCAGCGGGCAGGGGCTCGCGAACCGGCCGGCGCTCCGGCTTCTGCGAGCGCGCTTGCCGGACGTGACCCTCGTCGTCGATGCCGGTCTCGGCGCGCCGTCCCACGCGGCCGACGCCATGGAGCTCGGCTTCGACGCCGTGCTCCTCAACACCGCCATTGCCAAGGCCGATGATCCGGTCGCGATGGCGCGCGCCTTCCGGCTCGCGGTCGAGGCCGGGCGAACCGGGCACGAGGCCGGGATCATGCCCGCGCGCGAATTCGCCACGCCCTCGACGCCGGTCGTCGGCACCCCGTTCTGGCACGCGGCCGGCTGATGCGGCCCTATCCGGACCGGTTCTACCCGGTCGTCCCGACCGTCGCGTGGGTCGCGCGGCTCGGTCGGCTCGGCGTCGGCACGATCCAGCTTCGTGCCAAAGACCTGACGCATGCGGCGGCCGTGGCGCTCGTGCGCGAGGCCCTGGCCGCGGTCGCCGGGACCGGTGCCCGCCTGGTCGTGAACGACCATTGGCAGGCCGCGATCGAGGCCGGGGCCGAGCACATCCATCTCGGCCAGGAGGATCTCGCCGAAGCGGACCTGGCTGCCATCCGCCGCGCCGGGCTCACCCTCGGGCTTTCGACCCATGACGAGGGGGAGCTTGAGACGGCGCTGCGGGCGCAACCCGATTACGTCGCGCTCGGGCCGATCTACCCGACGACGCTGAAGGCGATGCGTTTCGCGCCCCAGGGGCTCGACCGGATCGGGGCCTGGAAAGCGCGAGTGGGCGCGATTCCGCTCGTCGCCATCGGCGGGATCACCCTCGAGCGAGGGCCAGGGGTGTTCGCGGCCGGAGCCGATTCGATCGCGGTTGTGAGCGACGTCACGCAGGCGGCCGACCCGGACGAGCGCGTCCGTGGCTGGCTGACGCTGACGCGAAGCCTTCAACCGGCTGCCTGACGCGAGCTCTCGCCACGAGCGCGGTCGATCGCCGCAGCCGTCGTCCGTCGCATTCTCGTCAGAATAGCCGCTTCATCAATAAAGCTTATGGTGGAGGACGCCGCATAACGCACTGCAGCATAAGCGGTTTTCGGCTGCCGTTCAGCCCGCCTCTTTCTCGCCTTGTCCAGGCTGATGCTCCACGCCGTCCACAACAACAAAGGATGATGTGTTGACGGGTGATCGTTTGATCGTCGCCGCGGTGGCGATGCTGTCGTCTCTTTCCTTCACAACTTCACAGGCTCGCGCGGGTTTCCGCGACTTCGTCGAAAATTCCGCTCCGCAGGCGGAGCAGGCCGCGCCGGCCGATTGGACCGCGTGGCGCCAGCCCGATCTCAAGGCGCAAAGGGCCGAGGGCCGGGCCCGGACCCATGGCGGGCAGACCGGTCTCGCGACCTGGTATGGTCCCGGTTTTCATGGCCGGAAGACCGCGAGCGGCGAGCGCTTCAACACGAACGCGATGACGGCGGCGCATCGCAGCCTGCCCTTCGGCACGCGCGTTCAGGTCGTCAGCGAGGCGACCGGGCGTTCGGTCGTGGTGCGCATCAACGATCGCGGCCCGTTCCGCCGCGGCGCGGTGATCGACCTGTCTCATGCCGCGTCACGGGCGCTGGGCATGGACGGGACGGCCCGCGTCCGCCTCGTAAGCCTCGGGGCCGGGTGAGTGCTGGGCGGCCCGGTCTCGGCCGGGCCGCCTTCAGCAAATCGAGACGGCCTACGAGCCCGGAAGGAAGCGGGACAACTCGGCCCGGACCCGTCCCGCATCTCGCGCGGACAAGCGACCGAGATGGCGCAGGAGGCGTAGGGGCTCGACGGACGCGATCTTCGCGACCGGACGCGCGACGCGATCGGGAGCCCAGCGATCGGTCGGTCACCGATCTCGACGTCGCTGGTCCAAGCTGGAAGGTGGGTGCTCGTAATCATCGCCATCCAGACCAGGCCATGCTCTCGAAAGAGAGCATCGTCGGACACGACGAGCGCGGGCCGTCGCTTTTCCTCCAGCCGATCTGAATACGGAAATGGGACGACCCAGACCTCCCATCGGCTCGGCACGTCAGAGGTCCTTCCAGGCCTCGTCTTCCTCGGCGGTCGCCCATTCGGTGAAGGCGGCGAACGGGTCCACGGCCCAGTCGCCGGCAAGGTCCAGCTCCATCGCTTTCTCGATCAGCACCCCGTGCTCGGTCTCGCGATAGCGCAACGTGTCCCCGGGCTTGAGGCCGAGCTTCTCGCGAACCGGCTTCGGCACGAGGATCTGAGAACGTGACGAGAGCTTGGATGTCAGCCTAGATATGGCGCGGCCTCCCGTTGCGAAATTACAGCGAACGGCTGAACCCCGCTATTCCGCCGCCTGCAGCCGATACGAGGCCGGATCGTAGTTGAGCACCGGCCCGAGCCAGCGCTCGACCTCCGGGACGCTCATGCCCTTGCGCAGCGCGTAATCCTCGACCTGGTCGCGCTCGACCTTCGCGACGCCGAAGTAATGCGCGTCGGGATGCGCCAGGTAGATTCCGGAGACGGACGAGCCGGGCCACATCGCGTAGCTCTCGGTGAGCTTCACGCCGATCCGCCGCTCGGCCTCGGTCAGCCGGAAGAGCGTCTCCTTCTCCGTATGGTCGGGCTGGGCCGGGTAGCCGGGGGCGGGACGGATGCCGGCGTAGGGCTCCCCGATCAGCTCGGCCGGCGCGAAGGCCTCGTCCGGCGCGTAGCCCCAGAACTCCCGTCGCACGCGCTCGTGCATCCGCTCCGCGAACGCTTCCGCGACCCGGTCGGCCAAGGCCTTCACCAGGATGGAGCGGTAATCGTCGTTAGCCCGCTCGAAGCGCTCGGCGATGCGCACCTCCTCGATCCCTGCCGTGACGACGAACGCCCCGACGTGATCCGCGACCCCGCTCCCGGCGGGCGCGACGAAGTCGGACAGGCAGAGGTTCGGGCGCCCGTCGCGCTTCGAGAGCTGCTGGCGCAGGCCGTAGAACGTGGCGAGCTCCTCCGTCCGGCTCTCGCCCGTGAAGAGCCGGATGTCGTCCCCGACGGCGTTCGCGGGCCAGAAGCCGATGACGGCCTTCGGGTTGAACCAGCGCTCGGCGACGATCCGCTCGAGCATGCCCTGCGCGTCCTCGTAGAGCTGGCGGGCGGACGCGCCCTGCGCGTCGTCGTCCAGGATCGCCGGGAAACGGCCTTTCAGGTCCCAGGTCTGAAAGAAGGGCGTCCAGTCGATATAGGGCACGAGCTCCGCGACCTCGTAGGTCCGGAACACGCGGGTGCCGGTGAAGCTCGGCCGGGTCGGCCGGTAGGCCGCCCAGTCGATCGGCTGCCGGTTCGCGCGGGCGGCCTCGAGCGGCAGGCGTCGCTTGTCGGCTTCCGCCCGCGCATGCGCGTCCGCGACGCGCCGGTACTCGGCCCGGACGGTCTCGAGATAGGGGGTTCGGGCCTCGGGCGAGAGGAGGGACGAGACGACGCCGACCGCCCGGCTCGCATCCGTGACGTACACCGCCTGGCCGCGTCGGTAGTTCGGGTGGATCTTCACGGCCGTGTGGACCCGGCTCGTCGTCGCGCCCCCGATAAGAAGCGGCAGGTCGAAGCCTTCGCGTTCGAGCTCGGAGGCGACATGCGCCATCTCGTCGAGCGAGGGCGTGATCAGCCCCGAGAGCCCGACGACGTCGACCTTCTCAGTTCTGGCGACCTCTAGGATCTTCTGCTCCTGCACCATCACGCCGAGGTCGATGACCTCGTAATTGTTGCACTGGAGCACGACCCCGACGATGTTCTTGCCGATATCGTGGACGTCGCCCTTGACGGTCGCCATGAGCACCTTGCCGGCGGCCTGGCCCTGCGCCTGCCCGGTCCGACGCTTCTCCTCCTCCATGAAGGGCATCAGGTAGGCGACGGCCTGCTTCATGACCCGCGCCGACTTCACGACCTGCGGCAGGAACATCTTGCCGGCGCCGAAGAGGTCGCCGACGACGTTCATGCCGGCCATCAGCGGGCCTTCGATCACGTGCAGCGGCCGCTCCGCGGCCTGCCGGGCCTCCTCCACGTCCGTCTCGATGAAGTCGGTGAGGCCGTTGACGAGCGCGTGCTCGAGCCGCTTCTCGACCGGGAGCTCGCGCCAGGCGAGATCGACGCCTCGCGGCCCGGCGCCGCCCTCGCCCTTGAAGCGCGGCGCGGCGTCGAGCAGGCGCTCCGTCGCGTCCGGCCGCCGGTTGAGCACGACGTCCTCGCAGAGATCGCGCAGCTCGGGATCGATGTTCTCGTAGACCGCGAGCTGGCCGGCATTCACGATGCCCATGTCCATGCCGGCCTGGATCGCGTGGAAGAGGAAGGCCGCGTGCATGGCCTCGCGAACGGGCTCGTTCCCCCGGAAGGAGAAGGACAGGTTCGAGACGCCGCCCGAAATGTGGGCGTGCGGCAGCGTCCGCCGGATCTCGCTGGTCGCCTCGATGAA
>JAFAPJ010000676.1 GCA_019247255.1 Methylobacteriaceae bacterium
CGCGCATGCTTGACGTCGCGGGGCTGACGAAGCGCTTCGGGGGGCTCGTCGCGGTCAAGGACGTCACGACGACTTTCGAGCGCGGCCGCATCACGGCCGTGATCGGCCCGAACGGCGCCGGCAAATCGACCTTCTTCAACCTCGCGGCCGGGACGCACCGGCCGAGCGCCGGGCGCATCCGGCTCGACGGCACGGACGTCACCGGCATGCGCCCGGACCGCATCGCGGCGCTCGGGATCGCCCGGACCTTCCAGGCGACGACGCTCTTCGAGGATGCGAGCGTCCTCGACAACCTGCTCGTCGGCCACCGGCTCCGCACGAGCTCGACGCTCCTCGACGTGCTCCTCGGGACGCCGCGGCTGCGCCGGGAGGAGAAGCTGTGCCGCGAGGCGGCCGAGAAGGCCCTTGGCTTCGTGGGGCTCGATCATGCGGCCCAGCGGGTCGTCGCCGATTGCAGCCAGGAGGAGAAGAAGAGGATCGCCTTCGCGCTGGCGCTCGCGACCGACCCGAAGCTCGTGCTCCTGGACGAGCCCGCCGGCGGCGTGAACCCGGACGAGACCGACGGGCTCGCCCGTCTCATCCGCCGCATGGCCGAGAGCGGCCTCACCGTCGGGCTCATCGAGCACAAGATGGGCATGGTGATGGGGCTCGCCGACAAGGTCGTCGTGCTCGACCACGGCGAGAAGATCGCCGAAGGCACGCCGGCCGAGGTCTCGGCCGACCCCAAGGTCATCGAGGCCTATCTCGGAGCGGATCATGCTCTCGTGTGAGGGCGCGACCGTCGATTACGGGAGCTATCGGGCGCTCGCCGACGTCTCCATCCATGTCGAGCCGGGCGAGCTCGTCGTCATGCTGGGCGCCAACGGAGCCGGCAAGTCGACGCTGTTCCTCGCGATCAGCGGGCTTCGCAAGCTGAAATCCGGCACGATCCGGCTCGACGGCCGCGACCTCGCCAACAGCAAGCCGTCCGACATCGTGGCGGCCGGCCTCGTTCACTGCCCGGAAGGGCGCAAGCTCTTTCCCGGCATGTCCGTCCTGAAGAACCTGACGCTCGGCGCCTATGTGCACCGGGACGACCCGGCCGGCTCGACGGAGATCCTCGAACGCGTCTTCGCCATGTTCCCGATCCTGCGCGACAAGCGGCACGACACGGCCGGCTCGCTCTCGGGCGGGCAGCAGCAGATGGTGGCGATCGGGCGCGCGCTGATGGGCCGGCCCAAGGTGCTGCTCCTCGACGAGCCGTCGCTCGGCCTCGCGCCTCTCGTCGTCAAGCAGGTGCTCGGCGCCATCCAGGCGATCAACGAGCAGGGCACGACCGTGCTGCTCGCGGAGCAGAACGCCTACGCGGCGCTCCGCATCGCGCACCGCGCCTACGTGATCGAGAGCGGGCGGATCGTGATGGAAGGCGACCGCGAGACGCTGCTCGGCGATAATCGGATCCGCAAGGCGTATATCGGCGCCTGACGGGACAGGCGGCCTCGAGCCGCCAGGCAAGGATGAACGGGAGGACAGGGCACATGACGACACGACGGATGGTACTCGCCGGGACGGCCGTGGCGGCGCTGATGGCGGCGAGCGGGGCCTACGCCCAGGAAGCCGTGACGATCGGCTGGACGGGCCCGCTCTCGGGCGGCGCAGCGCTCTACGGCAAGAACACGCTCTCCGGACTTGAGCTCGCCGCCAAGGAGATCAACGACGCCGGCGGCTTCGAGGTTGCGGGCAAGAAGTACACGGTCAACATCGTCGGCCTCGACGACAAGTACTCGCCCTCCGAGGCGGCCGTGAACGCGAAGCGGCTGCGCGCCCAGAACAAGGCCGCGGTGGTGTTCTGCCCGCATTCGGGCGGCGGCTTCGCCATCCAGGCCTTCAACGAGCAGGACGGGTTCATGCTCGCGGCCTATACGAGCGTGCCGCAGATCACGGAGCGCGGGAACAAGCTGACGCTCCGGATCCCGCCCTCCTTCGCGGGCTATGTCGAGCCCTTCATCCGCGTCGAGATGCAGGGCTTCGGCAAGAAGCTCGGCATGGCCGGGGCCGACCACGATTACGCCAAGGCGTGGGCGGGGCTGATCACGCCCGCCTGGAAGGCCGCCGGCGGCACGGTCGTGGCCGAGAACCCGATGTCCTACAACAAGGATTCGGATTTCTACTCGGGCGTGAGCCGCGTGGTCGCGGGAAGTCCGGACGTGATGTTCATCGGCGGCGCCTCCGAGCCGACCGCGCTCGTCGCCAAGCAGGCCCGCGAGCTCGGCTTTCAGGGCGGCTTCATCGTCATGGACCAGGCGAAGCTCGACGAGATGGCCCGGACCCTCGGGGGCGACATGAAGCTCCTCGAGGGCGCGATCGGCACGCTGCCGCTCGTCGACGACAAGCGGCCCGGCGCCCAGGAATTCGTCGCGAAGTACAAGAAGGCCTATAACCGCGACG
>JAFAPJ010000201.1 GCA_019247255.1 Methylobacteriaceae bacterium
GGCCATCAACGCGGCCGTGGGCGAGATCGCGGCCTCCGCCAAGGAGCAGGCGACGGGGCTCGCCGAGATCAACACCGCGGTCAACGGCATGGACCAGGTGACCCAGCAGAACGCCGCCATGGTGGAGCAATCGACCGCCGCCGCCCATGCGCTCGCCCGCGAGGCGGACGAGCTCGGCGCGCTCGTCGCCCGCTTCACCCTCGCCGACGCCCCGGCGGCCCGGCCCGCCTCAGCGAAACCCGCCCTCGCCAAGCTGGCCGCCGCCAAGCCGGCCCCGAAGCCCGCCGCCGCGCCCCCGGCCCGCCCCGTCGCCGCCCTGAAGAACCTCGGCCAGCGCGCCGTCGCCGCGCTGCGCAAACCACACCCCGCCCCCGCCGAACAGGATTGGGAGGAGTTCTGAGCCATGATCCCCGATTGCACCGCGGGCGGCGCGACGACCTTCGCCTTGCCGCCTGTCCTCGACCTCAACGCGGCCTCGCCGCTCCGGGACGACCTCCTGGCGCTGCGCGGCCACCCGCTCACGCTCGACGCCTCCGCGGTCGATCGGATCGGTGCGCTCTGCCTGCAGGTCATCCTCGCGGCCCGTGCGAGCTGGGAGGCTGACGGCCAGCCCTTCGCGGTGGCCGAGCCCTCCTCCAAATTCGCCGAATGCGTGTCGCTCCTCGGCGCCTCCTCCCTCCTGCCCAGCCTCGAAGGAGCGGCCCTCGCATGACCGCCAAGACCGTCCTCACGATCGACGATTCCCGCACCATGCGGGACATGCTCAGGATGACGCTCGCCGAGGCGGGCTACCGGGTCGTCCAGGCCGTGGACGGCGTCCACGGGCTCGAGATGCTCGAGAATGAGACGCCCGACGTGATCATCACGGACATCAACATGCCGCGCCTCGACGGCTACGGCGTGATCGAGGGCGTGCGGCGCGACGGCCGCCACCGGGCGACCCCGATCCTCGTGCTCACGACCGAGACGGACTCCGCCAAGAAGGACCGGGCCCGCCAGGCCGGCGCCACCGGCTGGATCGTGAAGCCCTTCGATCCGAACAAGCTCATCAGCGCGGTTCGCCGCGTGCAGGCCTGACAGCGAGGACGACCGTGGACGCTCTCGCCGCCATCAAGGCGACCTTTTTCCAGGAATGCGACGAGCAGCTCGCCGAGCTCGAGACCGGCCTGCTCGCCGTCAAGGAAGGTGATCGCGATCCGGAGCTCGTGAACGCGATCTTCCGGGCCGTCCATTCGGTGAAGGGCGGCGCCGGCGCGTTCAGCCTGAACGAGCTCGTCCGCTTCGCCCACGTCTTCGAGACGACGCTCGACGAGGTCAGGACGGGGCGCCTCGCGCCCGAGGGGCCGATCGTCGACGTGATGCTGCGGGCGGCCGACGTCCTGGCCGACCTCGTCCATGCGGCGCGCGACGGCGGGACCGTGGATCCGGCCCGCGCCGACGCGCTCGCGGCCGAGCTCGCCCAGATGACGAACGCGCCCCTCCCGGGAAGCCCCGAGGACGAGGCTTTCGACATCGGCTTCGACTTCGAGCCGATCACGCTCGCCATCGACGACGAGCCGGTCGAGCTCGCGGCGCCGATCGAGCCTGCGGGCGGACGCTGGACGATCCGGTTCGCGCCGAAGCCCGCCCTCTACGCCCACGCGAACGAGCCGCTCTTGATCCTGCGCGAGCTCGGCGGGCTCGGCCACGCCGACGTGACGATCGAGGCGGACGAGCTGCCGCTCCTCGACGCGCTGCAGCCGGAGGCGCCCTATCTCGCCTGGCGGATCGCGCTCACGACGGCGGCGAGCGAGGCCGAGATCCGCGACGTCTTCGAGTTCGTGGACGGCGATTGCGAGCTCTCGATCGTGCGAGACGACGAGGCGGTGGCGGACGACGCGCCGCCCGCTCCGGCGCTCCCGGCCGACGGCGAGGGCGTCGACATCGCCTCGCTCATCGCCATGGCTCAGGCCGCGGTCGCGGAGAGCGCCGCCGCCGCGCCCGTCGGCGACCCTGCCCCGTCCGCGCCGGCCCTGCCCGAGGCCGCGGCGCCGCGCGACGCCGCCCCGGCCAAGTCCGAGCCCGCCCGTCCTGCCGAGACGGCGCAGGCCTCGGCCGTCTCTCCCACGATCCGGGTCGATCTCGACCGCGTCGACCGCCTCATCGATCTCGTGGGCGAGCTCGTGATCAACCAGGCCATGCTGTCCCAGCGCGTCTTCGAGAGCGGGCTCGCCCGCTCCTCCGGGGTCGCGGTCGGGCTCGACGATCTCGAGCTCCTCACGCGCGAGATCCAGGACAGCGTGATGGCGATCCGGGCCCAGCCCGTGAAGAGCGT
>JAFAPJ010000263.1 GCA_019247255.1 Methylobacteriaceae bacterium
CCCGCGCTCATCGCCAGCTTGGCGGCGGCGGAGAGCTGTCCGTTCAGTTTTCCGACGACCAGAAGTCTCATGGTCCCGTCTCCTTAAGATCCCGCGTCGGCCGATCAGGCCTGCGCGTCGCCGTCCTTGATGATTTCGGTCATGGTCACGCCCAGGCGTTCGTCGACGACGACCACCTCGCCGCGCGCGACCAGCCGGTCGTTGACCAGGATGTCGATCGCCTCGCCGACCTTGCGGTCGCGCTCGAGCAGCGAGCCAGGCCCGAGCCGCAGGAGCTCGGCCACCGGCATGCGCGAATGGCCGAGCACGGCCGAGAGCGTGACCGGCACGTCGAGGATCTGGTCAAGATCGGCCGGCGCGCCGCGTCCGGCCTCCGAGCCCGCGAAATCGACGTCGTCGCTCGCGTCGAGCTTGGGAAGGGGAAGATCGTCGCTCATGCCGTTCGTCCGTTATGTCTCAGAGGCCGCCCGCGGATCGAAGCCCGCGAGGGCCGCCTCGATCGCGGCCGCGACCGCGCGCCGATCCCGCAGCACGCCGCCGTCGGCCCATTCGAGCCGGGCGTCGCCGGGAGCCGTCTCATCGTCCCCGAGCACGATCACCCGACCCTCGAAGCCGCTCTCGCGCGCCATGCGGCGCAGGAGCTCGTCGGTGCCGTCCACGAGCTCGGGCGCGACCCGCACCGCGAGATGAGGCACGCCGCGCAGATGCCGGAAGGCCTGCAGCGCCGCCGCCTCGACCGAGGCCATGGGATCAGCCGCGATCACGCGCCCCGCGAGCCGTTCGGCGGCGAACCGGAAGAAGGCGAGCGCTTCAGCCTCGAGCCCGGCGATGCGGCCCTCGATGCCGGCGAGCGCCGTCTGGACGCCGGAGGGCAGCGTGCCGAGCGCCTCCGCGACCCGTCGGGCCGTCTCGGCTTCCGCCGCGCGGCGGCCCTCCTCGAACCCGCGCGCGTAGCCGGCGCGGTCCGCGGCCGCCAGCGCGGCTTCGGCCGCCTCGGCCTTGGCCCGCAGTTCCTCGGCGGACGGTCCGCGCAGATCCGTCCCGAACAGGAAGGGGCGGGCGCCGGCAGAGGCCGCGGCCATCATCCCTCCGTCATCCAGCCGCGCAGCACGGCCGCGGCCTTCTTGGGATTGTCGCGGGCGAGTTCGGCGAGCTGCGCCACCTGGCTGGCCTCCGCCTTGGCGATGAGGTCGGCGCGCGCCGCGGATTCGTCGCCGCCTGCGGGTGGCGGTGCCTCGAGCGCGCCGCCACCGGCCGCGAGCGCCAGCGCCTGGGGCGGACCGGCGAGCGCGAGCCCCTCCGCACCCTCCGCGCCTTCCAGCATGCGCTTGACCATCGGGCGCACGACCAGGAGCAGCACGATGATGGTCAGGAGCGAGACGATGCCGAGCTCGATGAAGCGCAGGACGTCCTCGCGGCTCGGATTGAGGAGCGAGGCGAGGAGCGAGGGCTTCTCGGCTTCCGCGATCGCGGCCGGAACCTCGGCCAGCGGCAGGTTCACGACCTCGACCTGATCGCCCCGCGCCCGGTCGAAGCCGACCGCCGTGCGCACGAGCGCCGCGATCCGATCGAGGTCCTCCTTGGAGCGCGGCTGATAGGTCGGCTCCCCGCCGCCGGCCGGCTTCGTCCAGGTCCCGTCGACCAGGACCGCGACCGAGACCCGCTTCAGGCGCCCCGCCTCCTGGACCTCCGTCCGGGTCGTGCGGGAGATCTCGTAGTTGACGACCTCCTCGGTCTTGTTCGCGTTGTCGCGCGCGGCCGGGGGGTTCGCGTTTTGCTGCGCGCCCGGCAGCTCGTTCGCGACCGTGACCTGGCCCTCGTTGTTCTGGGTCGACGAGCTCTCGCCCCGGGTCTGCGTCGAGCGCACGACGCGGCTCTCGGGGTCGAAGCTCTCCTGCCGGCTCTCGACGCGGGCGAGGTCGAGCTCGGCCGAGACCTGCACACGGGTGCGACCCTGGCCGACGATCCCGGCGACGAGCTCCTCGACTTGACCCCGAAGCCGACGCTCGAGCGCGGCCCGGCGGTCGCCCGCGGCCGCCATGCTGAGCCCGCCGGCCTCGCCCGCGCCCGAGCCGTCCGCGAGGAGGCGTCCGCGCTCGTCGACGATCGAGATGCGGTCCGGGGCGAGCCCCTCGACCGCGGAGGCGACGAGGTGCCGGACCGCCTGGACCTGCTCGGCCCCGAGCTCGCCTCGGAGCTTCAGCACGATCGAGGCGCGCGGCGCCTCGCGGTCACGCTCGAAGAGGCGGCGCTCGGGAAGCGCGAGATGGACGCGGGCGGCCTGCACCCTGCCGATCGTTCGGATGGTGCGGGCGAGCTCGCCTTCGAGCGCGCGCAGGTGGTTGATGTTCTGGACGAAGCTCGTCGACGAGAAGGCGTCGCCCTTATCGAAGATCTCGTAGCCGACGCCGCCGCCCGACGGCAGGCCCTTGCCGGCGAGCTCCATGCGGACCTTGGCGACGTCCGTCTTCGGGATGAGCAGCGTCTGGCCGTCGTCGCGCGTCTCGTAGCGAATAGCGCGCGCGTCGAGCTCGCGCGTGATGGCGCTCGTATCTCCCGAGGAGAGCTCGGAGAAGAGCACGCCCATGGAGGGCTGAGTGACGCGGGCGATGACGAGCGCGAAGAACCCGAGCAGCGCGAGCGTCACGCCGCCCATGGCGGCGAGGCGCGCCGGGCCGAATTTCGTCAGAACCTGGAGAACGGCGTTCACGACGGCCTGGACATCCCGCTGGCGGCTGCAGGGCCGCTCGGCAGGAATTTCCGGGTTCGTGGTTAGCGCTTGGTTAAGCGGCCGGCGAAATCTGCCGGCCGGCCCGCATCCGCGTCGCCCGGATCACTGCCGATAGTGCTGGATCCGGGTCGTGCGCAGCCCGGCGAGGCCGTGATCGTCGATGGATTGCTGCCAGGAGAGGAATTCCTCGACGGTCAGCGTGTAGCGCTGGCACGCCTCCTCGAGGCTCAGCAGCCCGCCCCGCACCGCCGCCACGACCTCGGCCTTGCGGCGAATAACCCATCGACGCGTGTTGCTGGGCGGAAGATCAGCGATGGTCAACGGACTGCCGTCGGGCCCGATGACGTACTTCACCCGTGGACGAAGGGGCTCGCTCATCTGACGCTCACGCACGCATACGCTGACTTGAGAGCAAGCGTAGGCCCCCGCGTTTAAGATTTGCTGAAACGCGTCACGCAAGTGCCGCATTTCCGACGCTCCGGCTGGAAGGACGAGTCAGTTGCTGCCGATCGACTTGACCGAGGCGAGCGGCACGGTCGCGCCGGCGACGGTCAGGACCGGGGCAGCGCCCGAGACGTCGACGGCCGTGACCTTGCCGGAAAGCTCCGTTGAGACCGCGACCGGCTGCCCGGCCGTGTCCGTCGCCGAGACCGAGATCGTGTAGGTCCCGCTCGGCTGGACGGCGCCGCTCGCGTCCTTGCCGTCCCATTTGAACGTTTGCGCGCCGGCCGTAAGCGCCGCCTGCCGCGTCGCCACGATCGCCCCCGCGCTGTTCTTGATGGTGAGGCTGGCTTTCGGGGCGGCCCGCGGCGACGTGAGCGTCCAGCTCGCGGCGCCGTTGGCGAGCGAGGCGGAGGCGCCGTCAGCCGTGACGTCGAGGCCGACATAGCTCGCCGCGTTCGCGGTCGAGGTCGTCTTCACGGCCGACAGGATCGAGGTCAGCTGGTCGTTCGTCTTGAGCTGCTGCTCGACCGACGCGAACTGGACGAGCTGCTGGGTGAACTGGTTGGTGTCGAGCGGGTCGAGCGGGCTCTGGTTCTTCAGCTGCGTCGTGAGAAGCTGCAGAAACTGGTCGAAATTCCCCGCGATCTCCGTCCGGCTCGGGGCCGCGGCGCCTGCCGCGGCCTGGGCGGTGGTGCCGGTCGAGCCCGAGGTGAGGGACGAAGGGTTCGTGATCGTCGCCATGGGATCCTCGCTCAGAGGTGAAGGTCGACGCCGCCGCGGCGCGTCCAGAGAACGGTGCGCGGCTCGGCGCCGCCCAGCTGCTGAAAGGCCGCGACCGTCGGGTCGGATAGGTTCGGCTGGCGACCCTGCCCCGACCGCTCGCGATCGGAGCCGGCCTGAGGGTCGGCCTGTCCCGAGTGCGGACCGCGCCCGCCGCCGTCCGGCGTGTCGGCGCGAAGCGAGAGCGACAGGCCCGCCTCGTTCGGCTTGAGCCCCGCCTGTTCCAGCGCACGCTGAAGGTGGATGGCGTCGCGCTGCAGGAAGGCGAGCGTCTCGGGCCGGTCGACGACGAGCTTCGCGTCGACCCGCCCGTCCTGATCGATATCGAGCTTCACCTCGACGCGGCCGAGATCCTCGGGCGCGAGCCGGATCGCGAAGGAGCGCAGACCCTCGAGGCTGCGCATCCCGATCTCGACCGGAACGGCTCCGACCGGGAGCAATCGCTCCGACGGGGCCGCCGTGCCGGTTTCGGGGCCGGCCTGCGCCCCCGCCTCGGCGGTCCCACGGGAGGCCGCATGATCGGGCCGTTGCAGCCCCTCGAGCAGCCGCCCGAAGGCGGGCGCCTGGCCGGCGCCGTCGGACGTCGCGGGTTCGGCTGCCGCCTGCTTCTCGGGCTCGGGCCCGGCGGGCTTGCGGGAAGGTGCGGCGGTAGACGTGCTGACGTCCGACGTAGCTGACGGGGCGACGCTGGGTCCGGCGGTGCCGGTCGGCGCCGGCTGCCCCGGCCCAGGCTCCGCGGTCGTCGTAACGACCGGGGCGGCGCGCGTCGCTCCGCCCACCGGACCGGCACGCGAGGCGGACGGCGCGCCGGACTCGGTGGACGTGGTCTGTTCGGACGGCGCGGGGGCGAGCGGCACGGCAAGCGCCAGGTTCGCGAGCGGCGGACCTGCATTCGCGGAGGGCGCCGCCGCCGTCGCGTCGGGAATCCCGTCCGCCTCGCTCTCACGATTCGGCTTCGAGCCCGCGGGCTTCTTGCCCGCCGAGGCTGGCAGATCCACCGCGTCCGTGCCGATGCTGTCCGTGGCCGTGAACGCGGCGCCCCCCGCCGGCACGAGGCTCTCCGGAGCAGCGGCCGAGGAGTTGGGCCGGCTCGATGCCGCGGCGGCAAGCCGCGGAGCTTAGG
>JAFAPJ010000373.1 GCA_019247255.1 Methylobacteriaceae bacterium
CCAGTTCTGGACGGTCGAGTACTTGATCTCGGCATCGTCGAGCGCGACGAGCTCGACCACCGCCGCGTGAAGCTGGTTCTCGTCCCGCCGCGGGGCCGTGCAGCCCTCGAGATAGGAGACGTAGGAGCCCTTGTCGGCGATGATCAGCGTGCGCTCGAACTGGCCCGTGTTGCGCTCGTTGATGCGGAAATAGGTCGACAGCTCCATCGGGCAGCGCACGCCCGGCGGGATGTAGACGAACGACCCGTCCGAGAACATCGCGGAGTTCAGCGTCGCGAAGTAGTTGTCCGTCGGCGGCACGACCGAGCCGAGGTACTTCTGGACGAGCTCGGGATGCTCCTTCACGGCTTCCGAGATCGGCATGAACAGGACGCCCGCCTTGGCGAGCTCGGCCTTGAAGGTGGTGGCGACCGAGACGGAATCGAACACGGCGTCCACCGCCACGTTCGAGCGCTGCTGGACGCCCTCCAGAGCCTCGACCTCGCGCAGCGGGATGCCGAGCTTCTCGTAGGTCTTCAGGATCTCGGGGTCGATGTCGTCGAGCGTCACCGGGCCGTCCGCCATGCTCTTGGGCGCCGCGTAGTAGTAGAGGTCGTCGTAATCGATCGCCGGGTAGTCGACGCGCGCCCAGCTCGGCTCGCGCATGGTGAGCCAGCGGCGATAGGCGTCGAGCCGCCACTCGGTCAGCCAGCCGGGCTCGCCCTTGCGGCCCGAGATGTAGCGCACGACCTCCTCGGAATGGCCCTTGGGGGCCTTTTCCATCTCGATCGCGGTCTCGAACCCGTACTTGTACTGATCGACGTCGATCCCTCGGACCCGATCGATCGTCTCCTGCACTGCGGGCATTCGCCACTCCGTTCCGACGGCCCTGCCGCCCGATCAAACCCTGCCGTCAGGCGGCTTTCGCCCGACCGCGCTCATATAAGCGCCGCACCAGCTTTTCGAAGGCGCGTGCGAAGCGGCTCACGTCCTCGTTTCGCGAAGACCAGCCGACGCTCACGCGGATCATCCCGGCCGCGAGCTCGGGCGCGACGCCCATCGCGGCGAGCACGTGCGAGCGCCCGACCTTGCCGGACGAGCAGGCCGAGCCCGACGAGACCGCGACCCCGTCGAGGTCGAGCGCGATGAGCGCCGTCTCGGCCGGGAGGCCCGGCACCGCGAAGGCGAGCGTGTTCGGCAGCCGCGGCGCCCCGTCCCCGAAGACGACCGCGTCCGGCGCGATGCGCCGGATCTCGCGCTCGGCTGCGGCGCGCAAGCCCGCGAGCCGCTCGCGCTCCGCGGCGAGGCCGCGGCCGGCGAGCCGGGCGGCCAGGCCGAAGCCCGCGATCGCCGGCCCATTCTCGGTGCCGGCGCGCCGGCGGTGCTCCTGCGAGCCGCCCCGGATGAGCGGCAGGTTCGGTCCGGCGCGGCCCGGCGCCAGCACGAGCGCCCCCGCCCCGAGCGGCCCGCCGAGCTTGTGGGCCGACAGCGACAGCGCGTCCGCGCCGAGCTCCGCGAAGGAGACCGGCAGGCGGCCGGCGGCCTGGACGGCGTCGAGATGGAGGAGGCCGCCACCGGCCCGGACGCGCTCGGCGATCGCCGGCGCGTCCTGAAGCACGCCGGTCTCGCTGTTCGCGAGAGCCAGGGAGACGAGCGTTACGGCGCCGCCGCCGCGGGCGAGCGCCGCATCGAGCGCCGCGAGGTCGACCCGACCCTCCCGGTCGACCGGCAGCATCTCGGCCGCATCGCCGAAGCCGTGACCCGCGAGGGCGGAGGCGTGGTCGGTCGCGCCGACGAGAAGCCGCGTCGCGCCGCTCCCGTCCCGCGCCAGGGCGCCCGGACGCAAGGCGGTGGCGTTCGCCTCCGTGCCGCCACTCGTGAACAGCACGTCGGCGGGCCGCGCCCCGACGAGCGCCGCCACCGCGTCGCGGGCTTCCTCCACGCGCTCCCGGGCGCGCCGGCCCTCCCCGTGGACGGAGGACGGGTTGCCCCATTCGGCCATGGCGTCCGCGACGCAGCGCGCCACCTCCGGCCGCAGGGGCGCGGTCGCGTTGTGGTCGAGATAGGCGCGAGCGACGATCATGGATCCAGGTGTCTCCCGCGCCCCCGTTCGCGCATTTCCCTTGCAAACGGGAGGACGGGACGTGATATCTGAACGCTCCGAGCGGCCTCGGCTCGGCCCGTCTCGCACGGGCCGGCGACCGCTTAGAATAATTCTAAAGTCCAGCTTGGGACGGACGGGGCCTGAAGTCAAGCCGGGCCGGGGCCGGCGGGCCGCTTTGGCGGGCTCGGGCCGGGACGGATCGGGCCGCGGGCGAGGGTTTGCAGCATGCCAGAGGTGATCTTCACAGGGCCGGCCGGCCGCATCGAGGGGCGCTACCAGCCCGCCAAGCAGAAGGGCGCGCCGATCGGCATCGTCCTGCACCCGCACCCGCAATTCGGCGGGACGATGAACAACCAGATCGTCTACAACCTCTTCTACGGCTTCGTGAATCGCGGCTTCTCGGCCCTGCGGTTCAACTTCCGGGGCGTTGGCCGCAGCCAGGGCAACTTCGACCACGGGGCGGGCGAGCTGTCGGACGCGGCGGCGGCGCTCGACTGGGCGCAATCGGTCAATCCCGAGGCCCGGACCTGCTGGGTCGCGGGCGTCTCCTTCGGGGCCTGGATCGGGATGCAGCTCCTCATGCGTCGCCCGGAGATCGAAGGCTTCATCTCGATCGCCGCCCCGGCGAACCGCTTCGACTTCACCTTCCTGGCGCCCTGCCCGTCCTCGGGCCTCTTCGTTCACGGCTCGGAGGACCGCGTCGCCCCCCACAAGGAGGTGATCGCGGTCATCGAGAAGGTGAAAACTCAGAAGGGCATCCAGCTCGAGCATCAGCTCGTGGACGGCGCGAACCACTTCTTCGACGGCAAGGTCGAGGCCCTGATGGCGACCGTCGACACCTATCTCGACAAGCGCCTCGGCAAGCGGGAGGAGGCCGCGGCCTGAGCTCGGGCCCCGGAGACCCCGGACGGCGGCTCAGAACTCCTCCCAGTCTCCCTCGGGCGCGCTGACCAGCGCGAGGTTGCCCCGGCTCGCGGGCGCGGCCGCGCGAGGTCGAGCGGGCGGCCGGACGGCCGCAGCCGGCCGCGCGGTCCGGCGGTCGGGCTGTCGCGCGTCGCCGCTCTCGCCGGTGCTGAAGCGCGCCACGAGGCCGGACAGCTGCTCGGCCTCCCGGGCGAGCGAGTGGCTCGCCGCCGTCGATTGCTCGACCATGGCGGCGTTCTGCTGGGTGACCTTATCCATCTGATTGACGGCCGTGTTGACCTGCGAGAGCCCGAGCGCCTGCTCCTGGGCGGAGGCCGCGATCTCGCTGACGGTCGCGTTGATGTCGCTGACCTGCCCGAGCATGCGGTCGAGCGCCTGTCCGGTCTGCCCGACGAGCTCGACCCCTGCGCCGACCTGCTGGGTCGAGGCCGAGATGAGCGCCTTGATCTCCTTGGCGGCCTCGGCCGAGCGCTGGGCGAGGCCCCTGACCTCCTGGGCGACGACCGCGAAGCCCCGCCCCGCTTCCCCGGCCCGCGCCGCCTCGACGCCGGCGTTCAGGGCGAGCAGGCTCGTCTGGAAGGCGATCTCGTCGATCACCCCGATGATGCTGGAGATCTGCCCCGAGGACGTCTCGATGGCGCTCATCGCGGCCACCGCGCGCTTGACGATCTCGGCGGATCGCTCCGCGTCCTCGCGGGTCTGAGCCACGACGTCGCGGGCGTGGCGGGCGCCCTCGGCGGACTTGCGGACGGTCGCCGTGATCTCGTCGAGCGCCGCGGCCGTTTCCTCGAGCGAGGCCGCCTGCTGCTCGGTCCGCCGGGACAGGTCGTCGGACGACTGGCTGATCTCCTCGCTGCCGGTCCGGATGCCGGAGGCGTTGGCGGTGATCGAGCGCACGAGCTGCTGGAGCTCCCCGACCGTCGCGTTGAGGTCGGCGCGCAGCGGCTCGTAGGCCTCGGGAAGGCGCTCCTCGAGCCGGAACGCGAGGTTGCCGGAGGCGAGCTCCTTCAGGCCGAGCCCGAGCGACCCGACCACGAGCGCGGCCGCCTCGGCGGCCGCCGCCTGCTCGGCCTCGGCGCGGATGCGCGCGTCCTCGGCGGCGCGCCGCTCCTGGTCGGCCGCCTTGTCGCGCTCCTGCGCGGCGACCCGGATGGCGTTCGCCCTGAACACGCCGACGGCCTGCGCCATGGCGCCGATCTCGTCGCGTCGATCCGTGTCCGTCACCGCGATGGAGGTGTCGCCGTCGGCGAGGCGCAGCATGGCGCGCGTCAGGGCCTTGAGCGGGCGGGCGATGGCGCGGCCGACCGTCAGCGTGACGCAGAGCGCGAGCGCGAGCGCCCCGATCATCAGCATCTTGTAGGTGGCGAGCGCCTGGTCCGAGGCGCCCCGCGAGGCCACGAGGCTCGCGGTGCCGGCCCCGTCCGTGAGATCCCGGATATGGGCCGCGGCCGCGCTCGCGGCGCGGTAGGATTCCTCGACGTTGCCCATCAGGAGCACGCCGGTGCCGAGATCGGCGGCGCCCACGACGACGACCTTCTCGGCGTCCGCCCGATAGGCCTCGACGCTCTTCTTCAGGTCCGCCAGCGCCTTCGTCTGCGCCTCGTCGAGCTCGACGGTCGCGAGCTCGGCGATGCCCTTGACGGCCCGGCCGACGAAATCCTGCACGCCGGCCGCCGCGCGGTCGACCGGCGCCTGCTCGTCGGAGGCCGCCTTGAGGGACAGCATGTGGTAGAGCTCGGTCTCCGTCCGGGTCAGGTCGGCCACGATCGTGCCGACGATCTTGGTCTGCCGGTACTGGACGGCCGCGAAGCGGTCGAAGGAGGCCTGCTGCTCCCGCAGGGCCGAGATCGCCAGGACCGACAGGATCGCCATCAGGGCGACCACGAGGCCGGGGGCGATCAGCACCTTGGTGCTGATCGCCCGATCGTTCAGAACGCGCATCACGGCCGCCTTCCGGGTCTCGAGATCACTGCGCCGCGGCTTCCTTGACCTCGTCGCCGTAGACGCCGACCGCGAGCGCGTACTCGCCGACGCTGAGCACGTACTGCGCCTTGCGCTCGATCTTCTTGCTCACCGGATTGGTGAACTTGAAGGGCACCCAGCCGCCGTTCGGCGAGGCGGCGGCCGATTTGAGGATGTTCGCCACGAAGGGCACGCCGTCCGGGTCTTTGGCGTTCATCAGGTTGACCCCGACGAGCGCATTGTTGGCGCCGTGCGCCTGGACCTTGCCGGTCTGGTCGAAGACGACGACGTAGAGGTCGCGGTCGACGAAGCCGCCCGCCTTGTCGCTCAGCGCCGGGAAAGCGTCGGGGCCCTTGCTCTTGACGAGCGCCACCGCCCGCTCGGCCATGGCGATCGCCTCGCCCTTGGTCCCGCGCTCCTCCGCGCCCGCCGGCAACGCCGCGAGCACGAGCGCGGCGGCCGCCGCGAACGCGTATCCGAAAACCCACCGCTTCGTCATGATCACCCCCCAAGGCTGCGACGCGACCGGCTCTTCGCGTGAGGCGCGGTTCGCGGCAGGATCGAAGCAAAGACCCGAGACAATTGACGGACCGTGTACGGCCGACATCTTTCGGACACGCGCGACACGAGGGGGAGAGATGGGCGGCGACCCAGGGTTTTGTTGGACTTGACCGCAACTCGTCCGCGCTCATCCTCTCCGGGCGGAGATGAGGCCGATGCTGCGGCCGGGCGCGGCCAGGTCCGTTACCGGCCGGGCGGTCTGCATCCCGGCGGAGCTGGCCTATGCGTGGTGCGTATAGACGCGGATTGACGTCCGGCGCGCCCCGCCTATGGTTGCGCAGGAGGAGCCTCCATGCCTCGCACGCGCGTGTTCAGGTCCGGCAACAGCCAGGCGGTCCGCATCCCGGCCGAGCTGGCTTACGAGGACAACCAAGCTGAGCTGACGATCAGCCGGCACGGCGACGTCATCACGCTCTACCCGGCCCGCACCGGCCTCAAGGACGCGGTCGCGCGGCTGCGGGCCCTGCCGATGCCGCCGGAGGTCGAGCGGCGCGAGCCGATCGAGATACCCGACCGGGCGTGAATGGCGTTGCTCATCGACACGAACATCGCGATCCATGCGCGGGACGGGACCGAGCGCGTCCTCGACGCTCTCAGCGAGCATGACGGGCAGGTGCTCCTCTCGGCGCTGAGCCTCGCGGAGCTGCAGCGCGGGCTTCATCGCGATCCGGCGGTTACGGCTCTTCGCCGACAGCGGCTCGCCATCCTGTTGGAGGCAATCCCGGTTATCCCGTTCGACGCCGCGGCAGCCGAGGCCTACGGCACGATCATCGCCCGATGCGGCTGGGTGCGTGGCCGCGACTACGACCGGATGATCGCCGCGCACGCCATCTCCACGGGATCAACCCTCGTCACGAACAACGAAACGGACTTCCGGGACATTCCGGGGCTCGATGTCGTGAACTGGATGGCGGGCTGAGGCGCGCGGCTCGCGCCCTAGCTCGGCCTGCAATGAGCGCGCGAGGAGCCATCGACGCATGCCACCCCGCCTCTTAACGAATAAAGCATTTCATCTGAGGTTGCGCTCAGCGGGCCGCCCTGTCTATTTCTGATTTGCAAAGACGCCCGGAGCAACGATGCACCGCAGAGCAATCTGGACGATCACCGCCTTCCTAGCCGCTTCGCTTTTCTGCGCGGAAGCGATATCGGCCGAGATACAAGACTGAAGTACAATGAAAATCTGGAATTTGTGCTGATCAAGGGCGCTATTGAGGGCGGTGACTGGATAATTTTTAACGACTGACGCAAGGTAGGGGCAAATTGGGGCTATTCTAGTTCCCGCACCCAAGTGTTATGGTTCGGCTGAGCTGGACGATTCGTGACCTGCTCCGCTTCTGACCATATCCGCGCGTTGGTCAGCGGGTACGACGCGCGTGTGAGGGCAAGAAAGCTCTTGGTTGCGCTACAGGCCTACGTTGACGATTCAGCGAGTGACCAAGGCAAGCGCGATCTGGTCCTCGCCGGCTACGTCAACACGGCCGACAAATGGGCCGAGTTTTCCCACGCTTGGGCTAGCGAGCTAAAACGCGCTCCGTCTATTGCTTATCTCAAGATGCGAGAGGCCAGGAATCTCAGCGGAGAGTTCAAGGGCTGGCGTTCAGAAGATCGGGACGCAAAGGTTCAGGCGCTCGCGAGAATCATCCGCGAGACCGGCCCAGCGTCTATTCACTCGCGCGTAAGTCGCAATGACGTGGATAGAATGATCAAACCGGTCGCCCCGTATGCGATGAGAACCCCGTATTTTTATTGCTTTCAGGCGATCCTGCTACCAATCGCAATTCACCAAAACAGAAGCAATGACGTTCGCGTGCCCATAGATTTCATCTTTGACAATCAAGAGGGGTTAGGGGACGAGGCAAGAAATCTGTACAAGCTGATCCGACTGCAGCAGCCAAGTGAAATTCGTGATCTGCTCTCGTTCGACCCGATATTCCGGGACGACAAGCTGGTGAATCCACTTCAGGCGGCTGACATGATCGCTTGGTACATCAGAAAGTTCTATGAAGATAACTGCGAAGGTAGCGTCCCTGTTCCGGATTTCCTCGCGTCCGGTAGGCCGCACATGGCGGTCGATATCGACGCCGGGACACTTCAGAGAATAGCGGACGGCTTTCGGGCAATCCCAGGTACGGTTGACCTA
>JAFAPJ010000433.1 GCA_019247255.1 Methylobacteriaceae bacterium
ATGCGCGCTTACCGGCTGACCGGACCGGACGCCCCGTTGAACCTGGTCGAGGAGGCTGACCCGCGTCCGGGTCGTGGCGAGATCCTCGTCGACCTCAAGGCCGCCACCCTCAACTTCCGCGACACGATCGTGCGCCGCGCGAGCTACGGCGGCGAGCAGAAGCCCGATCTCATCCCGCTGTCGGACGGAGCCGGCGTGATCGCCGATGTCGGCGAGGGCGTGGGGCGCGAGAGGATCGGCGAGCGGGTTGCGATCGGCTTCATGCCGACCTGGATGGAGGGATCGTTCAGCGCGGCCAAGCAGGCCGGCGCGCTCGGCGGCGGCTTCGTCGACGGCGTGCTGGCCGAGCGGATCGTCGTCCCGGCCGCATCGGCCGCGCGCATCCCGGACGGGTGGAGCTTCGAGGAGGCCGCGTCCTACCCCTGCGCCGGCGTGACCGCCTGGAACTGCCTCTTCGGCGGACGGGGCATTCGCCCGGGCGAGACGGTGCTGGTCGAGGGGACGGGCGGCGTGTCGACCTTCGCGCTGCAGCTCGCCCGCGCCGCCGGCGCCCGCGTCATCGCAACCTCGAGCTCGGACGAGAAGCTTGTACGGGCTCGCGAGCTCGGCGCCGACGAGGTGATCAACTACCGCGAGGTGGAGGACTGGGGGATCCGGGCCGCGGAGATCGCAGGTCGCGAGGGGGTCGACCTGGTGGTCGAGGTCGGCGGACCGGCGACGCTCGACCAGGCGCTCGCGGCCGTGCGCCCCGGCGGCGAGGTGGCGCTCGTCGGCGTCCTGACGGGTTTCGGCGGCCCGGTTAACACGGGCGCGATCCTCATGAAGGCGGTGCATCTCCGGGGCGTCTACGTCGGCTCCGTCGCCGACCTCGCGGCGGCGATGCGCTCGGGCGTCCGCCCGATCATCGACGAGGTGTTTCCCTTCGCGCAGGCCGACGCTGCCTATGCGCATCTCCTCAGCGGCAGCCATATCGGCAAGGTTGCGATCCGCATGGCGGAGTAGGGCCGAGAGCGGTGCCGGGTCGGCCGGATTTCCCCGTCGCTGCCCGCGAGCGCGTTCAGGGCGAGTTCAGCGGGACCGGCCCAGCTTGGCCCCATGCGATCCGCCGCATCTCTCCTCTGCGCGAGCGTGCTCGCGGCGCTGGCCGCGACCGCGCCTTTCCCCGTCGCTGGGGCGGACGGGAAGCCGATCGTCGAGACACGCGGTGGCGAGGGACGCGGGGGTGAGCACCGGCCCGTCGAATCCTGCCTGTCATCCGGCGACACGCTCGAGATCGTCTCGGCCAAGCAGGTCGTGGCGCCCGGCGCCGCCATCGTGCTCGCCCGCGAGGCCGTCCCGAACGCCGACGTGCTGCGGGCCTCGCTCTGCCGCGACGAGGACGAGCTCGTTTACCGCATCACCGTGCTGCGTCATGACGGGCGCGTCGTCCGGGTGACGGTCGACGCGCCCTCGGGCAAGGTGAAAACCGTCCACTGACCAGGTTCATCCGTGCGTCTGCTGCTCGTCGAGGATGATCGCAACCTCAATCGCCAGGTCGCCGCGGCGCTGGCCGATGCCGGCTACGCCGTCGACAAGGCCTTCGACGGCGAGGAAGGGCAGTTCCTCGGCGAAACGGAGCCCTACGACGCGGTGATCCTCGATCTCGGGCTCCCCGGCATCGACGGCGTGTCCGTTCTGTCGGCCTGGCGCCGCGCCGGCCGCAAGATGCCGGTCCTGATCCTCACCGCGCGCGACCGCTGGAGCGACAAGGTCCAGGGCTTCGACGCGGGGGCCGACGATTACGTCGCGAAGCCCTTCCACATGGAGGAGCTGCTCGCGCGCATCCGGGCGCTCTTGCGTCGCGCGACCGGTCACGCGTCGAGCGAGCTCGAGGCGGGGCCCGTGCGGCTCGACACGCGCTCGGGCCGCGTGAGCGTCGAGGGCAACCTCGTCAAGCTCACGTCCCACGAATATCGCCTGCTCTCCTACCTCATGCACCATACGGGCCGCATCGTGTCCCGGGCGGAGCTGACCGAGCATCTCTACGACCAGGATTTCGACCGCGATTCCAATACGATCGAGGTCTTCGTCGGCCGCCTGCGCAAGAAGCTCGGGGTCGACGTGATCCAGACGGTCAGGGGGCTCGGCTACCTCATCGACGGGAAGGGCGCGTCGGGACAGGCCCGGTGACGGCGTCCCGCCTCATCGCGCCGCTCGCCGGCCGCTCGATCGCGGTCCGGCTCGTCGTCTCCTCGCTCCTGTGGAGCTCGGGCGTGCTCCTCATCGCGGGCTTCCTGCTCGCGGCTTTCTACCGCCAGACCACGGAGCGCTCCTTCGACGAGAGGCTCCTCGTCTACGCGAACGACCTCGCGGCCGATCTCGTCGCGCCGCAGAACCCGGACGGGCGCGAGCTCGGCAACCACGGCGACCCGCGCTTCGACATCCCGCTGTCGGGCTGGTTCTGGCAGGTCGGGCGCGCGGACGCGAAGCCGCGCGACATCCGCTCGTCTCGCTCGCTCCTCGGCAACGCCATCCCGCCGCTTCCGGACGCAGCGGCCGACCGCAAGTTCGGCCATATCCGGAAGGATTACGTCACGGGGCCGGAGGGCCGCGTCCTGCGCGTCATCGAGCGCGACATCGATCTCGGCGAGGACGGGCGCTTCGTGGTGCGGGTCGCGGGACCGGCGGACGAGATCGCGGAGGCGCAGCGCCGCTTCAACGTCGCGCTCCTCGTGACCTTCACGCTCCTCGGCGGGGCGCTCGGGCTGACCGCGCTCGTCCAGATCCGCTTCGGCTTGAAGCCGCTGCACGACCTCCGCGCGGCCGTGATCGCGATCCGCCGCGGCCAGGCGGAGCGCATCGCCGGGCGTTACCCGCGCGACGTCGCGCCGCTCGCGGAGGAGCTGAACCTCCTCATCGAGGCGAACCGCGAGATCCTGGAGCGCGCCCGCACCCAGGTCGGCAACCTGGCTCATGCCTTGAAGACGCCGCTCTCCGTCATCGTCAACGAGGCGGACGGCGGCTCGGACGAGGTCTCGTCCCGCATTCGCGAGCAGGCCGCGATCATGCGCGATCAGGTCGATTACTACCTCAACCGCGC
>JAFAPJ010000452.1 GCA_019247255.1 Methylobacteriaceae bacterium
TTTCAGCCTGACGGGCGCGGAGGCCGCGGTCGCCCTCGACCTTCTGTCGGGCGAGGGCCTGAAAGCCTCGGCGCGGCGCCTCGGGATCTCGCTCGAAACCGCCCGCACGCATCTCCGGCACATCTTCGCCAAGACAGGGGCGCGCCGGCAGGCCGAGCTCGTCCGGCTCATCCTCTCGGCCCGGCACCCGATCCGCCTGTAGCGCGGAGCCACCTCATGCGCCAAACGTTCTCCCGCTTGAAGCGTGCGGGAGGACGGAATGGCGGCAGTCGCTGGACGAGTGGAGGCGTTCCCGGAGGACCATTCCGAGCGCCGCCGCATCATGGCGATCGTCGGGGGCTCGTCCGGCAACCTCGTCGAGTGGTACGACTTCTACGCCTACGCCTTCACGGCGCTCTACTTCTCGCCGTCCTTCTTTCCGAAGAACGACCAGACGACCCAGCTCCTCTACTCGGCCGCGATCTTCGCGATCGGCTTTCTGATGCGGCCGATCGGCGGCTGGCTCTTCGGCTGGGTGGCGGACCGCTACGGCCGGCGCGCCTCGATGATGTCCTCCGTCATCCTGATGTGCGCGGGCTCGCTCGTGATCGCGATCCTGCCGACCTACGCGACGCTCGGCCTCGCGGCCCCGGTGCTGCTCCTGCTCGCCCGGATGGCCCAGGGCCTCTCGGTCGGGGGCGAATACGGGACCTCGGCGACCTACATGAGCGAGGTCGCGCTCGCCGGCCGGCGCGGCTTCTACTCGTCCTTCCAGTACGTGACGCTGATCGGCGGGCAGCTCCTCGCCTCGCTCGTGATCGTGCTCCTCGAGCTCGTCCTGTCGGACGCCGACATGCGGGCCTGGGGCTGGCGCGTCCCGTTCTTTATCGGGGCAGGCGCGGCCGTGATCGCCTTCTACCTGCGCCGCGCGCTGACCGAGACCGCCTCGGCCGAGATGCGGGCCCGTAAGGAAGCGGGCTCGACGGCCGAGCTCTTCCGGAACCACACGCGGGCCTTCCTCACGGTCATCGGCTACACGGCCGGCGGATCGCTCATCTTCTACACCTTCACGACCTACATGCAGAAATACCTCGTCAACACGGCGCACATGGCCAAGGAGACGGCCAATCTCGTGATGACCGCGGTCCTGTTCACCTACATGATCCTGCAGCCGCCCTTCGGAGCCCTCTCGGACCGGATCGGGCGCAAATGGTCGATGCTGCTCTTCGGCGGCCTCGCGACGCTCGCGACCGTGCCGCTCATGCAGGCGATCGGCGGCGTGACGAACCCCTATCTCGCCTACCTGCTGATCGTCGCGGCGCTCGCGATCGTGTCGTTCTACACCTCGATCTCGGGGCTCGTGAAAGCCGAGATGTTCCCGGCCGAGGTCAGGGCGCTCGGCGTCGGGCTCTCCTACGCGATCGCGAACGCGGTCTTCGGCGGCTCGGCCGAATACGTGGCTCTCTGGTTCAAGGACCAGGGCGTCGAGACCTGGTTCTTCTGGTACGTGACGGCGCTCTGCGCGGTGTCCTTCGTGACGGCGCTGACGATGCTCCAGCACCGGCCGAGCTACCTGCAGGGCCACACGACGGAATAGCCGGTGGGGCGTCAGCCTTCCGCGGTTCGCTGCAGCCGAGCGACGGCCGCCCGCACGTCGAAGCCCTCGTCGAGAAGTTCGTCCAAGGTGAACGGCGCTTGTCGGGGAAGGTTCGGGACCGCCTCGATCCCGTAGGCCGCGAGGCTCGCATGAGCGAGGCGCGCGGCGTCTCGCCAGAGCCGATCGAGGTCGATCTGCCGCCGCATGCTGGGCGCGTAGGCGGCTCGTGCGTCGAGCAGAAAGCGCAGCACCTCGCCCGCCCAATGCGCGGCCGCAAGCGATCCGGGGTCGCCGGCGAGCTTGGCCAGATGCGCGAGCGCCTGGACGAGAGGCGAGGTCGCGGCCCGAAGCTCGGACTTTCCCAAATCCGCGATCTCCTCCGCGAGATGCTCAAGATCGAGCCCGGGAGGTGCCGCGCGGGGATCGGCGGCCAGCCGGCGCAAGGCGGCCGCCTGCTCCTCCGCCCAGGCGTAGATGTCGTCCTCGTAGAGCGAGCGCCCGTCCATGGCCGCAGTCTAGCGAAAGGGCCGGTCCTGCCCAAGCGCTTGCCGGGTGCGCCGGCCCTCGCCATGGTGGCCGCGAACGGGGGCGAGGCCGGGTGAGCGAGGACGAGCGGCTGGAGGGGCGGGCGCCGGAGGCGCGCGAGCGCGACCTCTTCGACCGGCTGCCGGGCGTGATCCGGGCCGCGCTCGCCGCGCCGGGCTACGCCCGGACGCTCGCGGGAACCGATCCCGACACGATCACCGATCGGGTGGCGCTCGCCCGCCTGCCCGTGCTACGCAAATCCGACCTGCCCGGCCTTCAACGCGAGCATCCGCCCTTCGGCGGCTTCGTGCCCGGCGAACCCGGCCGCTTCGCCCGGCTCTTCACCTCGCCCGGCCCCATCCTCGAGCCGCAGGGCTCCGGCGAGGACCCCTGGGGCGGCGCAAGGGCGCTGCGCGCCGCCGGCTTTCGGCCGACTGATGTCGTCCTGAACACCTTCGGGTATCACCTCACGCCCGGCGGCTTCATCATGGATTCGGCGGCCCGCGCGCTCGGCTGCGCCGTGATTCCGGCCGGACCCGGCAACACCGAGACGCAGCTCGAGCTGATCCGGGCCTTCCGCCCGGCCGCCTATTGCGGCACGCCGGACTTCCTGAAGATCCTGCTCGACGCCGCCGCGGCGGCCGGAACCGACGTCGGCTGCCTCACCCGCGCGCTCGTCTCGGGCGCGGCCTTCCCGCCCTCGCTCCAGCGCGAGATTCGTGATCGCGGCGTGATCGCCCGCCAGGCCTATGCGACCGCCGATCTCGGCATCATCGCCTACGAAACGGAGGGCGGGGAGGGTCTCGTGCTGAACGAGGACCTGATCCTCGAGATCGTGCGGCCGGGGACCGGCGACCCCGTGCCCGACGGCGAGGTCGGCGAGGTCGTCGTGACCTCGCTCGACCCGCACCATCCGCTGATTCGGTTCGCGGTCGGCGACCTCACGGCCGTCCTGCCGGGCGCGAGCCCCTGCGGGCGCACGAACACGCGCATCCGCGGCTGGCTCGGCCGGGCGGACCAGACCGCGAAGGTGAAGGGTATGTTCGTCCGGCCCGAGCAGGTGGCCGAGATCGCCCGCCGGCATCCGGAGGTGGGGCGGCTGCGCCTCGTGGTGGCGCGCGAGGGCGAGACGGACGCGATGACGCTGAAGGCCGAAGCGGCCGGGCCGACGGACGTGGCGGAGGCGCTCGCCGCGACGCTGCAGGCCGTGACCAAGCTGCGCGGCCGGATCGAGCTCGTCGCCCCCGCCGCCCTGCCGAACGACGGCCGGGTCACCGGCGACGAGCGGCCGGTCGGCTGAGCGCGCCCATGGACCGTCTCGTACCTCTCGAGCCGAGCCCAGCTCCAGTCGACGCCGGCGTCCGCATCGGTCACGTCCACCTCAATGTCGCCGATCTCGACCGGGCGCTCGGCTTCTACCAGGGGGTTCTCGGCTTCGAGCTGACCCAGCGCTACGGGCGCGAAGCGGCCTTCCTGTCGGCCGGCGGCTACCACCACCATCTCGGGCTTAACACCTGGGACAGCCTCGGCGGCGCGCCGCCTCCGCCCGGCGCGACCGGGCTCTTCCACACCGCGATCCTGTACCCGACGCGGGCGCTCCTCGCGGATGCGCTCCGGCGCGTCCGCCGGGCCGGCATCCCGCTCGACGGCGCCTCGGATCATGGGGTCAGCGAGGCGCTCTACCTGCGCGACCCCGACCAGAACGGCGTGGAGCTCTATTGGGACAAGCCGCGCGAGCTCTGGCCGGTCACGGCCGAGGGTCGGCTCGCGATGGTGACGCGTCGGCTCGACCTCGAGGACCTGCTGCGGGCCGCCTGAGCAGCTGCGTCAGGCGCTGATCCGCCGCACGGCCGCCATCCCCAGCATCACGGCCAGGAATCCAAGCACGCTCCATCCCATGAGCGTTGTCTTCGAGGCGTCGGCGCAGAGGCCGCTGTGAGGCGAGAGCCAGTCCGCTGCCTTGCAGAGGGCGAGGCCCGTGGTAGTTCCGAAATCCTGCATGGAAGCAACCCATAAAGGATCTCCACCACCTGAACAGCAATGACCTTACGACGTCGTTAAATTGGACAGTTAAGGTCACATGTTTACGTTGAGGACGGGCAGGCGATGGCGCGCGAAGGCCAGGAAGGCGCGGGCGCGATGCGAGAGGGGCTGCGGGTCCGAGCTCGCCCAATCGATCCCGTGCTTCTCGCTCGAGGTCATCTCGCCGAACGTGGCCTGATAGCCGTCGGGCTGGAACATGGGGTCGTAGCCGAAGCCGAGCGTGCCCCGCGGCGGGTGGACGAGCGTCCCGAAGACGCGTCCCTCGAAGAGGTCCTCGCCTCCGTCCGGCCATGCCAGCACGAGGGCCGAGACGAAATGGGCGCGCCGGTCCGTCGACCCCCGGCGCGCGAGCTCGCGCTCGATCCGGGCCATGGCGGCTGCGAAGTCCTTCCCCGGACCGGCCCAGCGCGCCGAGAACAGGCCCGGCGCCCCGTCGAGCGCCGCGACCGCGACGCCGGAATCGTCCGCGAGCGCCGGCAGCCCCGACGCGCGCGCCGCGGCATGCGCCTTGATGGCGGCGTTCTCGGCATAGGTCGTCCCGGTCTCGTCCGGCTCCGGCAGGCCGAGCTCCCCGGCCGAGACCGCTTCCACCCCGAAAGGTGCCAGCAGCTCGCGCATCTCGCGCAGCTTTCCGGGATTATGGGTGGCGATGACGACGCGGCCGGTCAGGCGGGGGGGCATGGGCGGCTCATCGGCGGCCGGGACCTGAAGGTCAAGAACCCGAGCCGGGTGATCAGGAGCACGCTGCGGACGCTCGCGCGCAAACCATACGGCTGCCCTTCGATTGCGCTCGCGGCCCGTCTTCGCCAGAAGAGCGCCGATACCGCAGGGAGAGATGAGCCCGTGAGCGCAACCCGTCGCACCCGCTTCGCCCTCGCGGGCATGGTCCTGCTCGCGTCCGCCGCGAGCGCCTCGGCAGCGACCTGCCGCGACCCGGCCGGCTTCGAGAAGTGGCTCGGCGACATCCGCCGCGAGGCGATCGCCCAGGGCATCTCGGCCCGGGCGGTC
>JAFAPJ010000543.1 GCA_019247255.1 Methylobacteriaceae bacterium
GCGCTCCGCCGGCCGTCGGCCGCGAGCCGCGCGCGCCATTCCCCGTCGCGGCCATTGAAGACCAGCACCGTGGCGCCCTCCCCGAGCCGCAGCACGTTGAGGAGGTAATTCGCCTGCGTTCGGTCGAGCGCGACGGACGTCTCAGGCTCGAGGGCAGCTTCGAGGAACAAACGGCGGGTCGTGAAATCCTGGCACGGCATCGGTCAAAATGCGAAGGCTTCGCGGCCCCGCGCGAGCTTGCGCGAAAGTCGCCATATTTCCATGGTGACACGAAAGCCAGGGCAAGGCTCGGCGTCCGGGGGCGCGCGGGCACCGCTCTGCTTTGTGGCATTCACGATGGGGGGATGGGACCAGATGTCGAGCCTTGGGGGCGCTGCAAGGAACCGGCTCGTGCAGATCTCGGCGAGCGCGATCGTGGCTATGGGGGCCGTCCTGTCGAACCAGGCGGCTTTCGCGCAGGCGACGGGATGCGAGAGCGTCCAACCGCTGCTCATGCAGCGCAAGTCGATCGCCGACAAGCTGACCTCGCAGAGCAAAGGCAAGATCGACGCGCGCGTCGCTTGCGCCGGCTTCACCCAGATGGTGACGAACGGGACCGCCATCCTGAAATTCGTCGAGACGAACAAGGAATGGTGCCAGATCCCCGACAGCTTCGCGGAGAGCGTGAAGGCTGATCACACGCGGGCGATCGCCATCAAGAACAAGGCCTGCAATTTCGCGGCGAAGCAGGCCGACATGGAGAAGCGAGCCAAGGCCGCCGGCAACAATACGGGGCTGCTCGGCGGCAACGGTCTGTCGGGCACGACCGCCATGCCGCAGGGCGCGCTTTAAGAACGCTCAGCCCTCGGCCGGAGCGCCGGAGCGCGGCGCCGGCCCGCCGACCTTGCGGCGCATGAGAAAGCGCGGCCGCCGTCCCGTCAGCACGACGAGGCGCCGACGCTCCCGCAACCGTCCCACCCGGACGGGCCCGATCTGCTCGTAGGGGGCGTCGAGCTCCCCGCCCGCCACCCGGATCGAGAGGACGAGGCCGCTCGCATTGCCGAGCGCGCGCCAGACGGCGATCGCGTCCTCCTCCGGGAACGGACCCATCACCAAGCAGGGCCGGCCTGCCGCGTCCGTCACCGCGATGCGCAGGTCGTCCCCGATCTCAAGCACGATGCCGGCCGGGGCGGCGCTGCCTTCCCGCGGCAAGCCGATCGTCCCTCGGAAGCCGTCGTTCGACATGTAATCCGTCGGGTCGAAACCTTCAGGATTGACCGCCTCGCGTCTCGCGCTGTCGTGCCGGCCGCTCATCCAGAACCCCGCTCCGCGATCGGCTCCCGGCCATCGCTCGTGCGGGAGAACCTTGCGTCCGCGACGGTCGGGCGAACCTTAAGCGCGTGGCTTAAAGCCTTGGCTTCGCGTCAGAAGCGGGCGTCTTGCTTCACGGGCCATTGCAGGCTTGCGCAGGATTTTGCGCATGCTCCGCGCCGCCGCATATCGCACGCGCCTGAAAGCGCCTAGACGAGGCGGCGATGATCGACACGTCCGACCTGTCCCAGCGCCTTGCCCCCATCGTGCGCGAGGTGGCCGAGGAGGCGGCGGCGATGGCGCTCCGCTTCTTCCGGCCGGGCGAGCCGACGAGCGCGCGGGTCTGGTCGAAGGCCGGCGGGTCGCCCGTGACGGAAGCCGACGTTGCGGTCGACACCTTCCTGAAGGTGCGCCTCAGCGCCCTCCTGCCGGAAGCGGGCTGGCTCTCGGAGGAGACGGCCGACGATCAGCGGCGGCTCGGCCGCGAGCTCGTCTGGATCGTGGACCCGATCGACGGGACACGGGCCTTTCTCTCGGGCAGCGCGGATTGGTCGGTCGCGATCGCGCTCCTAGCCGGGGCGACGCCGCTCCTCGGGCTCGTCCACGCCCCCGCGCACCGGGCGATCTTCGAGGCCGAGCGCGGGCGGGGTGCGCGCCGGAACGGCGAGGCGATCCAGGTCGCGGGCGCGACCGATCTCGCGCGCGCGACCGTCACGGGCCCGGCGCCGTTCGTGAAACGCCTCGAGGCCAGTGTGCCGAGCGTCCGGCTCGCGCCTCGCATTCCGTCTCTCGCCCTCCGGATCGCGCGCGTCGCGGAGGGAGCGGTCGAGATCGGCCTCGTGTCGCGCGACGCGCGCGACTGGGACATCGCCGCGGCCGACCTGATCCTCGCCGAGGCGGGCGGGCGCCTCACGGATCTCGACGGCAAGGGTCCGCTCTACAACGCCCGCCAGCCGAGCCACGGCGAGCTCGTCGCGACCTCGCGCGCCTTGCACGATGGCCTCCTCGCGGCCATCAGGCCGGGCTAGATCCGCGCTCGACCTGGAGACCGCGCATGACCACGGCCCCCAAGCAGCTGCCCCACCTCGTCTTCGGGGGCGAGCTCGAGCGGCTGGACGGGACCGACTTCCGCGACCTGTCCCGCCTCGACATCGTCGGCATCTTCCCGAGCTACGCGGCCGCGCATGCAGCCTGGAAAGCGAAGGCGCAGGCGACGGTCGACAACGCGCAGATGCGCTACTTCATCGTCCATCTGCACCGGCTTCTCGACCCCGCCGCGTGAGCGTCCTGCGCGATCTCGGCCGGCGTCCGGCCGTCCAGCGCGGGCTCGGCCGCCTCTTCGCGAGCTACCTGCGCCTCGTCCGCCGCACGAACCGCTTCGTCCTCGACCCGCCCGACACCTACGAACGGCTCGAACGCCTCCAGCCCTTCATCGGCGCGATGTGGCACGGCCAGCACTTCATGGCGCCCTTTCTGCGGCGCCCCTCCGATCCGGCCGCGAGCCTCGTGTCGCGCTCCGCCGACGGCGAGCTGAACGCGATTGCGCTGAAAAGTCTCGGGATCCGGCCGATCCGCGGCTCGGGCGCTCGCGGGCGAGACCATCGCCTGAAAGGCGGCGCGCCCGCGCTGCGGGCCATGCTCCGCGCGCTCGAGGGCGGCGAGCACGTGTTCCTCACGGCGGACGTCCCGAAGATCGCGCGCCGCTGTGGCACTGGGATCGTTACGCTCGCGCGCTTGTCGGGCCGGCCGATCGTTGCCGTTGCGGTCGTGACGAGCCGGCGCAAGACCTTCCGGAGCTGGGACACGGCCTCGCTCGGCCTCCCCTTCGGCCGCGGCGCGATCGTCACGGGCGAGCCCATCCACGTGCCGGCGGAGGCGGACGAGGCCGCGCTCGAAGCGGCGCGGGTCGCCGTCGAAGCCGAGCTCGACCGGGTTCATGCGCGCGCCCACGCGCTGGTCGGGCTGCCTCCTCCCCGGCCGGCCCCCGGGCGAGCCGTACATAGCGCCAGCGGCGAGCCCGCGGCCCCGTGAGGCCGCTGCCGCCGGCGCTCCGCGCCTACCGGATCGGCGCGACCCTTCTCGCGCCGGGTGCGCCCGCGCTGCTGCGCTGGCGCGCAGGTCGCGGCAAGGAGGATCCGGCCCGGCTCGGCGAGCGGCGCGGCCTGGCGTCCCACCCGCGACCGCCCGGCGAGGTCGCCTGGCTGCACGGGGCGTCGATCGGCGAGACGCTGGCGCTCATGGGCCTCGCCGAGACGCTCGCGGAGCGCGGCCTCAAGGTCCTGGTGACATCGGGGACAAGGACGTCCGCCGAGCTCCTGGCGAAGCGCCTGCCCCCCGGCGCGCGGCACCAGTTCGTGCCGCTCGACGTGCCCCGCTACCTGCGACGGTTCCTCGGCCATTGGCGGCCGGCGGTCGCGATCTTCGCCGAATCCGAGCTGTGGCCGAACGCGGTGGTCGAGCTCGCGGCGGCCCGGACGCCGCTCGTGCTCGTGAACGCTCGCCTGTCGGCGCGATCGAGCGCGCGCTGGGCGAAGCACGCGCCCACGACCCTGCGGGCTCTCCTCGACCGGGTCGCGCTCGTCCTCGCCCAGAGCGACGCGGATGCGGCGCGCTTCGTCGCGGCGGGAGCCCGCGCGGTCGCCGCGACCGGCAACCTGAAATTCGACGCCTTGCCGCCGCCGGCCGATCCCGCGCTCGTGGAGGCGCAGGCCGGACGGCTCGCAGGCCGGCCGCTCTGGCTCGCGGCGAGCACGCATCCCGGCGAGGAAGAGGCCGTGCTCGACGCGCATCGCGCGCTCGCTTCCGGGTTTCCTGGGCTCGTCACCGCGATCGCGCCGCGCCATCCCGAGCGCGGGCCCGACCTCGAGGCGCTCGCGATCGATCTCGGCCTCGCGGCGGACCGGCGCGGGACGGGCGCGAGCCTCGAGGCGGCGCGAGACGTGTACGTGGCCGATACGCTGGGCGAGCTCGGCCTGTTCTATCGCCTCGCGCCCGTCGTTTTCGTCGGCGGCTCCCTGGTACGTCGCGGCGGGCAGAACCCGATCGAGCCCGCTCGGCTCGGCGCCGCGCTGCTGCATGGGCCGCACACGGCGAACTTCGCGGATGTTTATCAGGCGCTCGACGAAGCGGGGGGCGCGCGGCTGGTGCGCGACGCCGCCGAGCTTGCCGATGCCGTCGGCGCGCTCCTCGTCGATCCGGCGTCGTCCCGCGAGATGGCGCGACGCGCCGGCGCGACCGTCGCGTCCTTCACGGGCGCGCTCGCCCGCACGCTCGCGGCGCTGGAGCCGTTCCTGCCGGCGCCCACCGCCGCGGCCGACGCCATCTGGTGAAGGCGCCGGATTTCTGGTGGCGGCCGCCCAGCCTCGCGGCCGCCCTGCTCGGCCCGGCGGCCGCGATCTACGGGACCGTCGCGGCCCGTCGCATGGCGCGGCCGGGGACGCGCGCCGCCCTGCCGGTCGTCTGCGTCGGGAACGTCACGGTCGGCGGCGCCGGCAAGACGCCGACCGCCATCGCGGTCGCGGCCCGTCTCATCGCCCGCGGGCATCGCCCCGCTTTCCTGCTGCGCGGCTATGGCGGCCGCATCTCCGGGCCCCTCGCGGTCGATCGGTCGCGTCACGGCCCGGAGGATGTCGGCGACGAAGCGCTTCTCCTGGCCCGGCACGCGCCGACGGTCGTGGCGCGCGACCGCCCGGCCGGCGCCGCGTTCGCGGCGCAGAGTGGCGCGGACGTCCTCGTGATGGATGACGGCTTGCAAAACCCGAGCCTCGCCAAGGACCTGGCGCTCGCGGTCTTCGATGGCGCGCGAGGGATCGGCAACGGGCGTGTGCTCCCAGCCGGACCCCTGCGGGCGCCGCTCGCGGCGCAATGGAGCCGGATCGACGCAACGCTCGTCATCGGCGAGGGCGCGCCGGGCGAGCAGGCCGTGCGCCTCGCCCGCCAAGCCGGCAAGCCCGTGCTGCGCGGCAGGCTCGAGCCCGACCGTGCGGTCGCCGACAGCCTTGCGGGCGAGCGCGTGCTCGCCGTCGCGGGGATCGGCCGGCCGTCGAAATTCGTCGAGACGCTGAGCGCCTGCGGGGCCGAGGTCGTCGGGGTCCAGGCTTTGCCGGACCACTACCGCTACGGGCCGGGCGATGCGCGTCGGCTCGCAGACGAGGCCGAGCGCCTCGGCGCCCGGCTCGTCACGACGGAGAAGGACGCCGTGAAGCTGTCGCGTCTCGTCGAAGCCGAGCCGCGGCTTGCCCGGCTCGTCGTGCTGCCCGTGACGCTGCGTGTCGCAGATGACGCGGCGCTCGACGCGCTCCTCGACGAGGCGCTTGTCCGATCCGCCTGAATCAGCGCGCCGTGTCGGCCCTCGGCTGGCGCCGCCCGAGGCTTTGCAGCACGGCTTCCGGCGAGGAATAGGCCTCCTGCCGCTCGACGCTCCAGTATTTGAGCTGGTCGAGCGGGATCGACTCGCCCGTCACCGCGCAGCGTACGAAACGTCCCGGCCGGACGACGCGGATGTTGGCGTCGCGGTACTCGACGACGGCTTCGCCGATCTCGGGCTTGTTCATCAGCATGGCGGTGAGCTCCGCCTCCTCAGTTATCGAAGAGGCTCGCCTGCACAAGGGGCTCCGCGCGCCTCCGGTTCCGGGCCCCGTCGACCTGCGCCCGGCGACGCCCGTCCGCGAATTCGATCGTGACGGTCGCACCCGGCTGGAGCGCCTCCGCCCGCGCAACAGGTAGGTTCGCGGCGTCGCGGACGAGCGCGAAGCCGCGATCGAGAACGGAGCGGTAGGAG
>JAFAPJ010000465.1 GCA_019247255.1 Methylobacteriaceae bacterium
TCGCTGAACGCGCCCCTGCGCGAGGAAGGCGAGGGCGAGTGGCAGGATTGGCTCGTGGACGATTCCGCGAGCCAGGAGACCGTTCTGGCGAATGCGGAGGAGGGCTCTAACCGGCTCGCTGTGTTGCGCGAGGCGTTGAACGTGCTCAATCCGCGCGAACGCCGCATCTTCGAGGCGCGACGCCTCGCGGAGGATCCGATCACGCTGGAGGACCTCTCGGGCGAGTTCGGCGTCTCGCGCGAGCGCGTCCGGCAGATCGAGGTCCGGGCCTTCGAGAAGGTTCAGGAGGCCGTGCGCAAGAACCTCGCGGCGCGGGAATCGGCGCGGCCGCTCCTCGCGGCCGCGAGCTGATCGGTCAGCGCGGTCGCAGCCCGAGCTGACCGCCGATCAGCCGGTCCACGACCCGGACCGGCAGGAGGCGCGGGAGCGTCCAATTAGCGAAGGCGCCTTTCACGACCGGGTAGCGGGCGCGCGGCTTGGGCGAGGTCAGGGCCTCGAGGACGGTCTCGGCTACGCGGTCCGGCGGGAAGCCGCCGCGTCCGAGCTTGAGCGCGTTATCCTGGAAGCGTCGGAGCGCGCCCTCGTAGGGCGTGCCGAGGTAGCGCTCCATCCCGGCCGCCTCGGCCTTGTCCCAGATCGGCGTCGCGACCGCGCCCGGCGCGACCACCACGACGTCGACGCCGAAAAGGAGAAGCTCGCGCCGCAGGCTCTCGGCCAGGCCCTCGACCGCGTGCTTCGTGCCCGCATAGGCGCCGATGAAGGGCGCCGCGATGCGGCCCCCGACGGAGCTCATCGCGACGATGCGGCCGGGCGGGCCCGCGCGGCCCGGCTCGGCCCCGAGGAGCGGCAGGAAGGCGCGCGTCGCGGCCAGGAGCCCGAACACGTTCACCTCGAACTGCCGGCGGATCTCGTCCATCGGCTGGAGCGCGAGCGGCCCGGCGATCGCCACGCCGGCATTGTTCACGAGCCCGACGAGCCGGTCCTGCCCGAGCGCCACGCCGACCTCGCCGGCGGCACGGGCGAGCGAGGTCTCGTTCGTGACGTCGAGGACGATCGGGGTGAAGCGGGGGCCGAGCGCGCGGGCGAGCTCCGCGCCGTCCGCTTCGCGGCGCACCGATCCGAAGACGTGAAAACCACGCTCGGCCAGAAGCCGCGCGGTCGCCGCGCCGATGCCGGTCGAGACGCCCGTCACCACCACGCCGCCCCGCTCGCCGGGCTGGTGCGACCCGATTTCCGCCACGCTCGGTCCTGCCATGGGCCTGCTCTCCGTCGCAAGGATAACAGCGTACACCTTGCATGGTGGACGCTGTACAGGATAGCTCTCCGGCCGTAAAGACCGCCCATGGTGTACCCGTCGAAGACGAGCGCCGGGCAGATCCGGGAGGCCGCCCTCGCCATCGTTGCAAGCGAGGGCGCGGCGGCTCTGTCCATGCGGACGCTGGCCGGCCGCGTCGGCGTCGCCCCGAACGCGCTCTATCGCTACTTCGCCGACCGGGACGCGCTGATCGCGGCGCTGGCCGAAGCCGGTCTGCGAGAGCTGCTGGAGGCCTTGCGGGAGGCGGCCGCCGGCCGATCAGGGTTCGAGGTGTTCGAGAGCGTCGCGGACCGCTACCTCGCCTTCGCGGCCGAGCATCCGGCGCTCTATCCGCTCATGATGTCGTCGCAGCCCGCCCCCGCGAGCGGCCGGCCGGCGCACGAAGACCTCTGGTCCTTCGTCTCGGGCCTCGCGGCCGAGCTCGCCGGACCGGACGGCGCCGCGGGCGCGACGCTCGCGCTCTGGTCCTATCTGCACGGCCTCGCCGAGCTTGAACGGGCGGGCCTCTTCGGGTCGCTGAAGCCCCGTGAGACGGCCCGCGCCGGATTGAGCGCCCTCTTGCGCGGGCTCGCCGCAGCGCCCGAGCCGGTCAGAACTTGACGGGCGGCGGGCGGTCTGCGCCCGCGCTCGCCGTGAAGACCTCCATCGGCTTCGCGTCCGGGTAGAGGAAAGAGGCGATCCACCGGCCCGGGATCGTCCGGAGCTCCGTGTTGTAGTCGCGCACGGCCGCGATGTAGTCGCGGCGCGCGACCGCGATCCGGTTCTCGGTGCCCTCGAGCTGGGATTGCAGCGCCAGGAAGTTCGCGTTCGATTTCAGGTCCGGATAGGCCTCGACAGTCGCGAGGAGCCGGCCGAGCGCGCCCGAGAGCTGGTTCTGCGCGTCCTGGAACTCCTTGAACTTGGCCGGATCGGTGACCGTGGACGCGTCGACCCGCACCGAGGTCGCCTTGGCGCGCGCCTCCGTCACCTGGGTCAGCACGTCCTTCTCCTGCTGCGCGTAGCCCTTCACCGTCTCGACGAGGTTCGGGAT
>JAFAPJ010000202.1 GCA_019247255.1 Methylobacteriaceae bacterium
CCTAAGGTGGAGCGCAAACCGCGCTCGCCCCGTGGGCCCGGTCCGCGCGTGGACGGGCGGCGCCGGCGGGGCTAGGCTCCGGGTCGACCTTTCCCGATCGGACCCACCTTGCCCGACCGTACGAACACCGGCCGCCGCGTGATGCTCCTCACCGGCGCGAGCCGGGGCATCGGCCACGCCACCGTCAAGCGCTTCCAGGCCGCCGGATGGCGCGTCATCACCTGCTCGCGCCATGCCTTTCCCGAGAACTGCCCTTGGGAGATGGGACCCGAGGACCACCTGCAGATCGACCTCGCGAGCCCGGAGGACACCATGCGCGCGGTCGCCGAGACGAAGGACAGGCTGCAGGTCGAAGGGGGCCAGCTCCATGCGCTCGTCAACAATGCCGGCATCTCGCCGAAGGGCCAGGGCGGCGCACGGCTTGGCGCGCTCGACACCGATCATTCGGATTGGCTGAAGGTGTTTCACGTCAACTTCTTCGGGCCGATGATGCTGGCGCGGGGTCTCTGCGAGGAGCTCGCGCGGGCGAAGGGCTCGGTGGTCAACGTCACCTCGATCGCGGGGTCGCGCGTCCACCCCTTCGCGGGGGCGGCCTACGCGACCTCGAAGGCCGCGCTCGCGGCGCTGACCCGCGAGATGGCGGCCGATTTCGGCCCGCTCGGGGTTCGGGTGAACGCGATCTCGCCCGGCGAGATCGACACGTCGATCCTGTCGCCCGGGACCGAGCGCATCGTCGAGCAGATCCCGATGCGCCGGCTCGGCACGACGGACGAGGTGGCGAAGGCGATCTACTTCCTGTGCACGGACAGCTCGTCCTACGTGAACGGCGCCGAGCTGCACATCAACGGCGGCCAGCATGTCTGACCTCCGCCGGCTCGCAATCCCGGGTCTCGCCGCTCTCGTCGCAACCGTGAGCCCGGCGCGGGCGGAGCCCACCGTGGCGCTCGTGCCTCTGCCGTTCGCGGTCGACGAGTTCCGGGGGCCCGATACGGTCGTGGCCGCGGTCGCTCCGTCGACGGACGCGCTCCGCGGCGCCAAGGCGGCCGGGCGCGGCCCGCTCGTCGTCGTGTGGGGCCCGCAAGGGGGTGCTGCCCTGGCGCTTGAGGGCGGCGGGGTTCGGGCCTTCGCGCTCGGGGCGAGCGTCGACCTTGAGACGGTCGAGACCGGCCGCGGCGCGATCCCGGCCGCCCGCCTCGCCCGCTCGGGCCCGCTCACCGCGAGCCTCGTCGAGCCGACCCGGGCCGTCCCGCATGCGAGCCTGGGCTCGCCCGTGCATGCCGCGGCGATCAGCGTCGCCGAGCGCCGGCCGGTTGCGGCGGGGCCGGACCCCAGGCCCGTTCCGGTCGAGACCGCACGGGTCGAGGCCGGACCGGAGGCCGCCTTCGAGGCGCGCGAGGTGAAGATCGTCGCGGGTCGGGACGGCGCGCCGCCGCGGCTCCTCGCGATCCGCTCGACCGCCGACAAGGGCGCGGCGCTCGCGATCCTCGAGAAGCGGGACGGCGCCTGGCGGATCGCCGCCGAGACGCCGCCGACCGGGGAGCCGCGGACCTGGCTCAACCTCGCGTCCGCCACCGCGACCTCGGACGGGCTCGAGATCGCGATCGTCCTCCGGCCGGATCGCGACGGTCTCCTCCAGCTCTGGTCTTATAAAGACGGGCGGCTTGCGCTCGTCGGGGAGCGGCCGGGCTTCTCGAACCATGCGGCGGGCCGCGCCGCCCAGGATCTCGCGGCCATCGTCGAGACTGGGTCCGGCGAGCGCCTGCTCGCGCTGCCGAGCCTCGACCGCGCGGCTCTGGCCTTCGTGCGGTTGCGGCCGGACCTCGCCGAGGTCGCGCGCGTGCCGCTGCCCGCGAAGGCCGCGAGCGGCGTCGGAGCGCTCGGGCGCGGCCCGGATTCGCACGTGCTGGTCGGTCTGGAGGATGGCCGCCTCGCCGATGTCCGCCTCTGAGCCGCCGGACGGCCGGCTCTATCCGACGCGACCGCTTCTCGCCGCCTCCGTCGCGGTGATCCGTGACGGACGCGTCCTCGTCGCGGCCCGCGCCCGGCCGCCTCTCGCCGGCCAATTCTCCCTCCCCGGCGGCCTCGTCGAGCCTGGGGAGACGTTGGCGGAGGCCGCCCTGCGCGAGCTCAGGGAGGAGGTCGCGGTCGAGGCCGAAATCCTCGGCCTCGTGCGCCCCGTCGAGGTGATCGAGCGCGACGCGGCCGGGACCGTCCGCCGCCACTTCGTCGTCATGGCGCATGCCGCGCGCTGGATCGCGGGCGAGGGAGAGGTCGGGCCGGAAGCGGCCGCCATCCGCTGGGTCCGGCCGGGCGAGCTCGCCGGCCTCTCGACGACGGCCGATCTCGATTTGGTTGTGTGCGGCGCGCTCCGACTGGCCGGTGCTCCGCCGCGGGACTAGGACAAATGATGAAAGCCGCGTTAACCTCCACTACCAAGCGCGCTGGCGGCTCGTCACGCGCCTGTTAAGAGGAACGCGAAGGACCGTCGGGCAGGATGAACGACAACGATCTCTCCACCTCCGACGAGGCGCTCGGCCGCGACAAGCGGGCCGCTCTGAAATATGTCGACCAGGCTTTCGCCGAGGCCGAGCTCGACGGGATCGACGGGGATTGCGTCGTGCAGGCGGCCCTGTTCGCAGCCTTCCGGCACCTCGTCGAGATCTACGGCGAGGAGCCGACCGCGGTCTACGCGGAGGCGCTGCCGAACCGCATCCGCGAGGGCGGCTTCACGACGGGCCCGCGCCACTAGCGGAGACGGAGCGTGCCGGTCCTGCACCTGGCAGACCGATCGGTCGTCGGGGTCGCCGGCGACGAGGCGCACGGCTTCCTCGAACGGCTTGTCACCTGCGATCTCGACCGCGTCGCGCCCGGCCGTCCGCGCTACGGTGCGCTGCTGACGCCGCAAGGCAAGATCATCACCGACTTCCTGCTCTTTGCGCGGAAAGATGGCGATTATCTTCTCGATACACCAAAGGCTTGCGCGGCGGAGCTCGTGAAACGCCTGAGCCTCTACCGACTCCGGGCGAAGATCGCGATCGCCGACCTGTCGGCGGAATGGGCGGCGCTCGCGGGCTGGGGCGACGCGCCAGCTCCCGATGAAATCGCGGCCGCCGACCCGCGCCTCGCCGACCTTGGCTGGCGCGCCCTCGTCCCTGTCGGC
>JAFAPJ010000203.1 GCA_019247255.1 Methylobacteriaceae bacterium
AGGAACACCGGATTGTTGGATCCAGCCTTTTTGAGCGACTGAATGATCTTGCCGGGCAGTGCGCCGATATAGGTGCCGCGGTGACCGCGGATCTCGGCCTCGTCACGCACGCCGCCGAGCGACATCCGCACGAACTCGCGGCCGGTCGACTTCGCGATCGACTTGCCGAGCGAGGTCTTGCCGACGCCGGGCGGGCCGACGAGACAGAGGATCGGGCCCGTCAGCTTGTTCGCCCGCTGCTGCACGGCGAGATACACGACGATGCGCTCCTTGACCTTCTCGAGCCCGAAATGGTCGTGGTCGAGCACGGCCTGGGCGCCGAGGAGGTCCTTCTTGATCTTGGAGCGACGGCCCCACGGGATGCCGAGCAGCCAGTCGAGATAGTTGCGCACGACGGTCGCCTCGGCGGACATCGGCGACATCTGGCGGAGCTTCTTCAGCTCGCCCTTCGCCTTCTCGCGGGCTTCCTTCGTGAGCTTCGTCTTCTCGATCCGCTCCTCGAGCTCGGCAAGCTCGTCCTTGCCGTCCTCCGAATCGCCCAGCTCCTTCTGGATCGCCTTCATCTGCTCGTTGAGGTAGTACTCGCGCTGCGTCTTCTCCATCTGACGCTTGACGCGGGTCCTGATCCGCTTCTCGACCTGCAGGACGGAGATCTCGCTCTCCATGAGGCCGAGCACCTTCTCGAGGCGCTGGGCGACCGTGCGGGTCCCGAGCACGTCCTGCTTGTCGGCGATCTTCACCGCGAGGTGGGACGCGATCGTGTCGGCGAGCTTGGAGGGATCCTCGATCTGGGTGACCGCGGAGACGACCTCGGGCGAGACCTTCTTGTTCAGCTTGACGTAGTTCTCGAACTCCGAGACCACCGAGCGCGCGAGCGCCTCCGCCTCGACGAGATCGCCGGGCGCGTCGGCCAGGACCTCGGCCTCGGCCTCGTAGAAGCTGTCGGTGCGCGTGTAGCGCCGGACGGTCGCCCGGGTCGCGCCCTCGACCAGAACCTTCACGGTGCCGTCGGGCAGCTTCAAGAGCTGCAGGACGGAGGCGAGCGTCCCGACCTCGTAGATCGCGTTCGGCGCCGGATCGTCGTCCGTCGCGTTCATCTGGGTCGCGAGCAGGATATGGCGGTCGGCCTTGACCACCTCCTCGAGCGCGCGGATCGACTTCTCGCGGCCGACGAAGAGCGGCACGATCATGTGCGGGAACACGACGATGTCCCGCAGCGGCAGCACGGCGTAGCTGCCGACCGTTCCCGGCTCGACGGGCTGGCGAGTCTTCTGGTCTGACATCAGGGATTGTCCTCGTGCAACGTCCGCTTCAGCCCCTGCGATGGGCGGCTGGAGGGACGGGGACCCGGCGCGCTCGGGCCGATGGTCGTCGGTCGCGGCCGGTACGCTCGGCTACGCACCTCGCAATGAGCGTGCCTCGGGCGTCGCCCTAAGGTGGCGGGGCGCGAGGTCGGTTTCAAGCGACCGGGCGCCCCATCCCCAGCCCGCGCGGCCGGCCGTCGACAGCCTGCCGCGCCCGGGCCGTCACGCGCTCACGCTCGCCGGTTCGCGGTCGCGGTCCGAGTGGATGAAGAGGGGCCGCGTCTTGCCCTCGATCACCTCGGGGCCGATCACGACCTGCTCGACGGATTCGAGCCCCGGCAGGTCGTACATCGTGTCGAGGAGGATCGCCTCCAGGATGGAGCGGAGACCGCGCGCGCCCGTCTTGCGCTCGATCGCCTTCCTGGCGACGAGCGACAGCGCCTCGTCCTGGAAGGTGAGATGGACGTCCTCCATCTCGAACAGGCGCTGGTACTGCTTCACGAGCGCGTTCTTCGGCTCCTGGAGGATGCGCTTCAGCGCGACCTCGTCGAGGTCCTCGAGCGTCGCGAGCACCGGCAGGCGACCGACGAATTCGGGGATGAGGCCGAACTTCAGGAGATCCTCGGGCTCGACCTCCCGGAAGACCTCGCCCGTGCGCCGGTCGTCCGGCGCCGAGACGGTCGCCCCGAAGCCGATCGAGGTGCCCTTGCCGCGGGCCGAGATGATGCGCTCGAGCCCCGCGAAGGCGCCGCCGCAGATGAACAGGATGTTCGTCGTGTCGACCTGCAGGAATTCCTGCTGCGGGTGCTTGCGGCCGCCCTGCGGCGGCACGGAGGCGACCGTGCCCTCCATGATCTTGAGGAGCGCCTGCTGCACGCCCTCGCCCGACACGTCGCGGGTGATCGAGGGGTTGTCGGACTTGCGCGAGATCTTGTCGATCTCGTCGATGTAGACGATGCCGCGCTGCGCCCGCTCGACGTTGTAGTCGGAGGCCTGGAGCAGCTTGAGGATGATGTTCTCGACGTCCTCGCCGACATAGCCGGCTTCCGTCAGCGTCGTCGCGTCCGCCATCGTGAAGGGCACGTCGAGGATGCGGGCGAGCGTCTGCGCGAGCAGCGTCTTGCCCGAGCCCGTCGGCCCGATGAGCAGGATGTTCGACTTCGCGAGCTCGACGTCGTTGTGCTTCGTCGCGTGGGCGAGGCGCTTGTAATGGTTGTGGACCGCGACCGAGAGGACCTTCTTCGCGTGGTCCTGGCCGATGACATAGTCGTCGAGGACGCGGCGGATCTCCTTCGGCGTCGGCACGCCGTCGCGGGAGCGCACGAGCGAGGATTTCGATTCCTCGCGAATGATGTCCATGCACAGCTCGACGCATTCGTCGCAGATGAACACCGTCGGGCCCGCGATCAGCTTGCGGACCTCGTGCTGGCTCTTGCCGCAGAACGAACAGTAGAGCGTGCTCTTCGAGTCGTTGCCGCCGGCCTTGCTCATCGTGGGTCTCCATCGCGACCGCCGGGACCGAGGCCCCGGCGAATCACGTCCAGGTTAGGAAGCGGCCCGTTAGGAAAGGGTCACTTCATCCGCCCGCGTTCCGAACGCACGGGGGCTCTCGCCGGTCGAGCGACCGACCCGAACCCCGATGCAAACATGCTGCCGGGCGGCGATCAACAGGAACAAATCGCGGTCAAACCACGCAGCCGCAAGGGGCCGCGGCCTCACGCCTGGCCGCTCTCCGGGCGCTTGGTGAGAACCTGGTCGACGATGCCGAAATCGCGGGCAGCCTCGGCGGTCATGAAGTTGTCCCGCTCGAGCGCCTGGTGGATCGCGTCATAGTCGCGCCCCGTGTGCTTCACGTAGATCTCGTTGAGACGCCGCTTCAGCGCCTCGATCTCGCGGGCGTGGATCAGGATGTCGGTCGCCTGGCCCTGGAAGCCGCCGGAGGGCTGGTGAACCATGATGCGGGCGTTCGAGAGCGCGAAGCGATGGTCCTTCTCGCCCGCGCAGAGGAGGAGCGAGCCCATGGAAGCCGCCTGGCCGACGCAGAGCGTCGCGACCGGGCAGCGGATGAACTGCATCGTGTCGTAGATCGACAGACCGGACGTCACCACGCCGCCCGGCGAGTTGATGTAGAAGGAGATCTCCTTCTTCGGGTTCTCCGCCTCGAGGAACAGGAGCTGCGCCACGATCAGCGAGGCGGAGTAGTCCTCCACCGGCCCGGTCAGGAAGATGATGCGCTCGCGCAGGAGCCTTGAATAGATGTCGAAGGCGCGCTCGCCGCGGTTGGACTGCTCGACCACCATGGGCACGAGCGAGTTGTTATAGACTTCGATCGGGTCTCTCATCGCCTGCTTTGCTCCAGGGCCGCGCCGGCCGAGCGGATGAACCGCCCGCCGCGCGCCCCGCCCATCACCCGGCGGCCGCCTCGCCCTGGCTCTCGTCCTCGTCGTCGCGGAACAGCTCCTCGCGGGAGATCTCCTCGTCGACGACCCGGACCTGCCCGAGCACGTGGTCGACCGTCTTCTCCTCGAAGATCGGAGCGCGCAGCTCCGCCTTCGCGCCGGGATTCTTCTGATAGAATTCCCAGACCTGCCGCTCCTGGCCCGGGTATTGACGAACGCGCTCGACGAGCGCTCGGTCGAGCTCCTCGTCGCTCACCTGGATATTGGCGGTCTCGCCGATCTGCGCAAGGACGAGCCCGAGCCGCACCCGGCGCTCGGCGATGCGGCGGTACTCCTCGCGCGCCGCCTCCTCCGTCGTGCCCTCGTCCGCGAAGCTGCGCCCGTTGTTCTTCAGGTCCGCCTCGACCTGGCTCCAGACGGCCGCGAATTCCTGCTCGACGAGCCCCTTGGGCAAGTCGAACGCGTATTTGGCGTCGAGCGCGTCGAGGAGGCCCTTCTTCAGCTTGCGGCGGGACTGGGTGTCGTAGTCCCGCCCGATCGCGCTGCGCACGGCGTCACGCAGGGCGTCGAGCGTCTCCATCCCGAAGGCCTTCGCGAGCGCGTCGTCGATCGCCGTCTCGCCGGGCGTCAGGACCTCGTTGGCGGTCACCTCGAAGGTGGCGGCCTTCCCGGCGAGGTGTTCCGCCCCGTAATTCTCCGGGAAGGTGACCTCGATCGTGCGCGCCTCGCCCGCCTTGATCCCGACGAGCTGCGGCTCGAAGCCGGGAATGAAGCTGTTCGACCCGATCTCGACCTCGATGCCGGTCGCGGTGCCGCCCTCGAAGGGCTCGCCGTCGATCCGGCCGACGAAATCGACCTTGACCCGGTCCCCCTCGGCCGCGGCCTCGCCGTCCCCCTTGGGCGCGAAGGAGCGGTTCTGCTTGGCCATCCGGTCGATCGCGGCCTCGAGATCGGAATCCGAGACGGTCGCGACCTGGCGGCGCAGCTCGATGTCGGAGAGGTCCGCGAGCTCGAAGCTCGGCAGCACCTCCACGGCGACCTTGAAGTCGAGATCGGCCTTGGCGTCGAGCGCCTTCTCGACCTCCTCCTGGCTCTCGGGAAGCTCGACGCGCGGCTCCATGGCGAGCTTCAGGCTGTGATCTGTGACGATCCGGCGATTCGCCTCGTTCACGGCGTTCTGGACGACCTCGGCCATCACGGACCGGCCGTAGAGCCGACGCAGATGCGCGAGAGGCACCTTGCCGGGCCGGAAGCCATTGAGGCGGACGCGGCCCTTCAGCGTCTCGAGCTCGCTGTTCAGCCGCTCGGCGAGCTCGGTCGCCGGGAGCGTCACCCGGAACTCCCGGGACAGCCCCT
>JAFAPJ010000208.1 GCA_019247255.1 Methylobacteriaceae bacterium
AGCCTCCGCGCTCACGTCCCTCGTGCGCGTCGCGCTGCCCCTCGCCCGCCCGGCGATCGCGGTGGGGATCACGCTGGCACTCCTCGAATCGCTGAACGATATCGGGGCAACCGAGTATCTAGGCGTCCGGACGCTGACCGTCTCGGCCTACACCGCCTGGCTGAACCGGGGCGACCTTGCGGGCGCGGCTCAGATTGCCTGCATCGGGCTCGCCTTCGTGGCGCTGCTTCTCGTGGCCGAGCAGAGGCAGCGCGAGCGTCGGCGCTATGCCGGATCCGCCGTCGCGATCCCGCGTTACGAACCGGCCCTGCTCGCGGGCTGGCGCGCCGGCGCCGCAACGATCGCCTGCGTGCTGCCTTTCGCGATCGGCTTCGCGATCCCGGCTCTCTTTCTCGCGGCCGAGGTGGTGCGCCGCGACCTCGTGACCGAGCTCGGCCCAGCCTTCCTGGGCCACCTGCGGACGACGCTGCTCCTCGCCTCGGCGGCGACGATCCTCGTCGTCGCGTGGGCCGTCCCGGTGGCGCTCGGAGCCCGCGCGGGATCGAGCCAGGCCGGCCGTCGGCTCGGCTTCGCGGCGAGCCTCGGCTACGCGGTCCCGGGCACGATCCTCGTGCTGGGGCTGCTCGCGCCGCTGATCGCGACCGATTCGGCGCTGAGCGCTGTCTGGAGCGCGATCACGGGAGATCCCGCGGGGCTCATCCTGATGGGGTCGGGCGGGGCGCTTGTCGTCGCCTACGCGATCCGCTTCCTGCGTGTCGCGACCACGACGGTGTCGGGGGGGCTCACTCAAATCCCGCCGGAGATCGAGGGTGTCGCCCGGAGCCTCGGGGCGAGCCCACTCGCGCTCGCCTGCCGGGTCCAGCTGCCCCTGCTCCGCCCGGCGCTCGGCGGCGCCGCGCTGCTCGTCTTCGTCGATTGCCTGAAGGAGCTGCCGGCGACGCTGCTCTTGCGCCCGCTCAACGTCGAGACGCTCGCAACGCAGGTCTACGGCGCGGCCTCGCGCGGCGTGTTCGAGGACGGCGCCCTCGCGGCTCTCGTCATCGTGGCGGCGGGAATCGGACCGATCGTATGGCTGACGCGCGCCATGGGGCTCGGCGCGCGCCCACAATCCGTGGCGTCCGTTCAGGCGGCTCGACGTTCGGCCTCGCCGAGCGCGACCGCGAAGCTCGCGGCCGTGGCGGCCCGGATCTCGTCGAGGCTGACGCCCTCGGCGAGCTCGATGAGCCGCATGCCCGTGCCGCCCTTCTTGTCGATGGCGAAGACGCCGAGATCGGTGATCACCATGTCGACCACAGCGGCGCCGGTCAGCGGCAGCGCGCACCGCTGAAGGAGCTTTGGCTCGACCGAGCCGTCCTTCGCCTTCGCGACGTGCTCCATCACGACGACGACGCGCTTCACGCCCGCGACGAGGTCCATCGCGCCACCCATCCCCTTCACCATCTTGCCGGGGATCATCCAGTTGGCGAGGTCGCCGTTCTCCGCGACCTGCATGGCGCCGAGGATCGAGAGGTCGATATGGCCGCCCCGGATCATCGCGAAGGAATCCGACGACGAGAAATAGCTCGTCGTCGGCAGCTCGGTGATCGTCTGCTTGCCGGCGTTGATGAGGTCGGGATCCTCCTCGCCCTCGAACGGGAACGGACCCATACCCAGCATGCCGTTCTCGCTCTGAAGCTGCACGCTCATCCCGGCCGGGATGTAGTTCGAGACGAGCGTCGGAATGCCGATGCCGAGATTGACGTAGAACCCGTCGCGCAGCTCCTGAGCGGCGCGCTGGGCCATCTGATCGCGTGTCCAAGCCATGGTGCAGTCTCCTCAGGCGGCGCGCTTGCGGACGGTGCGCTGCTCGATGCGCTTCTCGACCTGCGGCACGTGAATCATGCGCTTCACGAACACGCCGGGCGTGATGATGTGATCGGGATCGATCTCGCCGGGCTCGACCAGGTGCTCCACCTGCGCGACCGTGACCTTGGCGGCGGTCGCCATCATCGGATTAAAGTTCCGGGCGGTCTTTCGGTACACGAGATTGCCCTCGCGGTCGCCCTTCCAGGCATGGACGAGCGCGAGGTCCGCGAAAATCCCGCGCTCCATCACGTAATGCTCGCCGTCGAACTCGCGGGTCTCCTTGCCGTCGGCGATCATCGTGCCGTAGCCGGTCTTCGTGAAGAAGGCCGGGATGCCGGCCCCGCCCGCGCGGATCCGCTCGGCGAGCGTGCCCTGCGGGTTGAACTCGATCTCGAGCTCGCCCGCGAGGTACTGCGTCGCGAAGGTCTTGTTCTCGCCGACATAGGACGAGACCATCTTCTTGACCTGCCTGGTCTCGAGCAGGAGACCGAGGCCAGCGTTGTCGATCCCGGCGTTGTTGGAGACGACCGTGAGGTTCTTCACGCCTGAATCGCGCAAGGCCTCGATGAGCACGCTCGGGATGCCGCACAGGCCGAAGCCTCCGGCCATGATCGTCATCCCGTCGTGGAGCACGCCCTCCAGCGCCGCCTGCGCATCGGGATATACCTTGCTCATCCGCTCGCCCTCTCACCCAGGCCTTGTGTCCGGCCGGCGGGCGGCACCATAGCGACGGCCCCGGCCCGATCCAAGGCGTTGCGCGCCGCTCGGTTCATGTCGTCGGCGCCCTGCGTCGGCTCGCGAGCGAAGCGACGAGAACCGCCGCCCCGACGAGCCCCATGAGGAGGCTCGAGGCCGCGTTGATCTCGGGAGTCACGCCGAGCCGCACGCTCGAATAGATGCGCATCGGCAGCGTGGTGGAGCCCGGGCCCGCCGTGAAGCTCGCGACCACGAGGTCGTCGAGCGACAGGGTGAAGGCGAGGAGGAAGCCCGCGCCGATCGCGGGCGCGGCGAGCGGCAGGGTGACGGTGAGGAACGCGGTCGCGGGCGACGCTCCGAGGTCGCGCGCGGCCGCCTCGAGATCGCGCTCGATGCCGAGGAGGCGCGCCTGGACGACGACGGCCACGAAGGCCGTCGTCACGGTCGCGTGGGCGAGCGTGACCGTCCAGATCCCCCGCTCGAAGCCGAGCGCCACGAAGAGCAGGAGAAGCGACAGCCCGACGATGACCTCGGGCAGGACCATGGGTGCGAGGAGGAGGGCCGTGAAGGTGCGCCGGCCCGCGACCCTGCCGGGGCGCGCGAGAAGGATCGCCGCGAGCGTGCCGACGAGCGTCGCGAGCGCCGCCGAGACGAGCGCGACCCGCAGCGAGACGAGCGAAGCCTCCCGCAACGGCTCGTTCGCGAGGAGCGCCGCGTACCACCGCGTCGAGAAACCGCCCCAGACCGTCACGAGCCGCGACGCGTTGAAGGAATAGAGGACGAGGAGCAGCATGGGCCCGTACAGGAAGGCGAGCCCGACCGCGAGGATCGCGAGGTCGAGTCCGCCGAAGCGCGCGCCTCTCATCGCCGCGCGTCGCCGCGGCGAAGCCCGCTCTCACGCAGCCAGGCGAGCGGCAGCGCGAGGGCGAGGAGCATGACGATCGCAACCGCGGAGGCGAGAGGCCAATCGCGGTTGCCGAAGAACTCGCTCCAGAGCGTGCGTCCCAGCATCAGCGTGTCCGATCCGCCGAGCAGGTCCGGGATCACGAACTCCCCGAAGATCGGCACGAAACAGAGGAGCACGCCGGAGGCGAGACCCGGCCGCGACAGGGGCAGGGTCACGGTCCTGAAGGTTGCGACGGTGCCGGCGCCGAGATCCGCCGCGGCTTCGAGGAGCGCGGGGTCGCGTCGCTCGAGGACGGCGTAGATCGGCAGCACCATGAAGGGCAGGTAGGCGTAGACGATCCCGATCAGGACCGCCGGCGTCGAGTTCAGGAGCTCGAGCGGCGGCAGGCCGAAGAGACCCAGCGCCGCGTCGAGAAGGCCGGCCGGGCGGAGGATCGCGATCCAGGCGTAGACCCGGATGAGAAAGCTCGTCCAGAACGGCAGGATGACGATGGCGAGAAGGACCGGGCGCAGGCGCTTCGGCGCCCGCGCCATTGCGAGCGCGACCGGATAGCCGACCAGGACGAGGATTGCGGTCGCAGCCGACGCGATCGCCAAGGAGGCGAGCGCCGAGCGCCAGTAGAGGTCGTCGGCGAGGAGCGCGCGATAGGAGTCGAGCCCGAGCCCGTCCGCGAAGGCCTGCCAGGCGGCCGGGTCGAGGGTCCAGCTCCATCGCGGCCGGTAGGGCGGCTGCGCGACCGCGCTCTCGGACAGGCTGATCTTCGCCACGACAACGAGCGGCGCGGCCACGAAGACGAGGAGCCAGGCCCAGGGCAGCATGGTCGCGACGCGCGACGCCGCGGCGGCGCGGTTCACCGGACGATCCAGGCAGCGCCGGGCGCGACCGCGAAGCCGACCGGCGTGCCAGGCGGCGGCGGGCCGGCGGCGCCCGGCGCCGGCAGCAGCGCGCGCAACGTCGCGCCGCCCGCGGTCCTGGCGATCACGAGCGCGTTCGGGCCGAGATCGGTCGCGACCTCGACGGTGGCGCCGAGCGCGTCGCCCGGGACGAGCCCTTCGGGCCGAACCGCGACCTCGACGTTGGACCCGGTCTCGCCCGCGCCATCCGGATCGGCAGCCTCGACCAGGGCTCCGCTCTCGCCGAGCCGGACCTGCGCGCGGCCACCGGCCCGCGCCACCACCACGCCCGAAAGGACGTTTACGTCGCCCAGGAACTCCGCGACGGCTCGCGTGCGGCAGCGTCGGTACAGGGCGCTCGGTGGGCCGACCTCTAGGACACGCCCGCGGTCGAGCACCGCGACCCGGTCGGCGAGCGCCATCGCCTCGCCCTGGTCGTGGGTCACCATCACGAAGGTAGTGCCGAGTCGGGACTGGATGCCCTTGAGCTCGATCTGCGTCGCCTCGCGCAGGCGGCGGTCGAGGGCGCCCAACGGCTCGTCGAGGAGGAGAAGCCGGGGCCGCCTGGCGAGCGCCCGGGCGAGCGCCACCCGCTGGCGCTGGCCGCCCGAGAGCTGCGCGGGATAGCGGTCCTCGAAGCCTTCGAGCCGGACGAGCGCGAAGAGCTCGCGCAGGCGCGCCGCGATCTCGGCCCGGGGGAGCCCGGCACGGGCGAGCCCATAGGCGACGTTCTTCGCCGCGCTCATGTGCGGGAAGAGCGCGTAGGACTGGAACATTATGTTGACCGGCCTGCGCTCGGGCGGGTCGCCGGCGATGTCCCGGCCGTCGAGGAGAGTGCGTCCTTCGTCCGGCTGCTCGAACCCCGCGAGGGTGCGCAGCAAAGTCGATTTCCCGCAGCCGGACGGCCCGACGAGGCAGAAGAACTCGCCCGCGCCGATCTCGAGCGAGACGTCGTCGAGCGCGAGGGCCGAGCCGAACCGCTTCGTCACGCCCTCGATGGCGACGAGCGGGACGCGAGCGTCGGAAGCGAAATCGGCGCGGGCAGGCACGGCGAGCCCGATAGCGAGCTTCGCCGGCGCTGCGAAGCCCGCGCGCGGGATGCGATCGGCCTCAGTGGCCTCCGCCGGCCCCCGCAGGGGCAGGGCGTGGCCGTTTGATGAGCGGCGTCAGCGAGGCCATCACGACGAACAGGATCGTGAGAACGAGGAACACATCCCCGAAGGACATGACGAGCGCCTCACGACGAACCATGCCGGCAACCTTCTTCATGGCCGCGAGGTCCGCGTCGGAGCCGAGC
>JAFAPJ010000211.1 GCA_019247255.1 Methylobacteriaceae bacterium
TACGTCGGTAGCCTGCCGCGAGACAGCTTCTCGGAGACGCGCCTGATCGGACCAGCCGTGGAGTTGCTAGGCTTCGCATCGCTCCCGGCGCTGACCGCGATGGCGGACCGACGCGGACTTGCCACGACGTTCGACAGTCTGCCGCGCGGTGAACTTCTGGCACGCTACGCGACCGCGCCCTGGTATCTGGTGCTCCCTTCCAGGCGGGACACGTTCAATCTCGCGTGCCTGGAAGCTTTGCTGTCGGGCTGCCCCGTCGCGATCAGCGCCAGCACGGGCGCCTCGGACTTTCTGAAGCGCCAGCTGCCCGATTTGCCCTGCGTGCATCTCGACCCGGATCGGCTGTACGCCAGCGACGATGCGCTCCTGGCGGATCTAGCATCCTATGGGCGCTCCAGGCGCCAGTTGCGCCAAGCGCTGGAGGCGGTCGATCCGCAGCCGACCGGTCCCGGCCTGGCCGCCATCTGGGGAGAACGCCCGGAGACGGACGAGGATCTGCGATCGTCGCTGGGCGATCTCGCGCACGAGCTTGTCGAGCAGGTTTCCGGGCTCGCCAGGCGCAAGATCGCAAAGCCGGCCCATGAGCAGTTCAGCGCTCGCATCGACTCGATCTTCCAGAGCCGCAGCACGCCCGAGAGCGGCAGCGAACCCGAGGACCGCCGCAGGTCAGCCGCTCGCCAGAACGAGTTCGTCGCGTTGCTGAAGCAGCTTCCCTCGCAGGTTGCGCATCTCGATGAGATCAGCCGTGATCTCGACGTCCGTACGGGCCGCTGGCTCGCGCTCGCCGACAGCGAGCTTAATCAGGTAACGGCGACGCTTGCGCCTTTGGTCTTCTCGGCCAATCGCGTCTCATTGTTCGACCTGATGGCCGAGATCGAGGAGAGACGCGGCAACGATCTCCTCTACGCGACCTACAAGATTCGGTCCTTGCGCCTGTCCGGCCGGCGCCTGCCCGAGGACGCCGAACGCGTCGCTCGGGTGCTCGCCGGGCAGGGCTTCCGTCGAGAAGCGGACGCCGTACGCTGGCTGCACGGAGCCGAGGAGGACGTGGCGAGCGCCCGGAGCTACCTCGACCAGACCCGGACCGCCTTCCATAGGCCTCCGTCGGGCGATATCGCGTCGGTCCTCGACCGGCGGACCCCGGAGCAGCCGCGCGTCTCCATCATCGTGTCCATGTATCGCGCGGCCGAGAAGCTGCCGGCTTTCCTGCGTGGGCTCTCGCGCCTGACGGAGCGCAGCCGCCGGTCCTGCGAATTGGTCCTCATCGACAGCTTCTCGCCCGACGATACGCAAGAGGTCGTCGTCCGCGAGCTCGACGCCCTCGCGCAAGAAGGGCGGCCGCTCTCGGCGCTCTGCATCCGCACAGGCCTGCGAGAGACGATTCAAGGCGCATGGAACCGCGGCATCACAGCGGCCAGGGGCGAGTATCTTGCTTTCCTGGGCGTCGACGAGATGAACCGCCCGGACGCGTTCGACCTCATGGTCGATCATCTCGACAGCCACCCCGAGGTAGATTGGGTTCAGGGAACCGCGGTCGTGACCGACGTCACAGCGAGCGGGTCCTTTCTCAATGATACGATGGCCTACGACCGCCGCTTCGATAGCGATGTCGTTCAACTGCTCGATACATGTTTCCTGGGCTATGTCGGCGCGCTGTATCGCAAGTCGATTCATGACCGGGTTGGCTATTATGACTCAAGCTTCCGCGGCGCGGGCGATACGGAGTTCAAGAACCGCGCGCTGCCGTACATGCGGGTCGAGACGCTGCCGACGTGCCTGGGCTTCTTCCTGAACTATCCGGAAGAGCGCGTGACGGCGAGCGCCGCGGTCGAGATCGAGGACATTCGGGCCTGGTACCTTCACCGATCCGCGGCGGGCGTCGCCTACCAGTTCGACTCTGACCATGCGCGCGCCGTCGCGCTCTTTCATAAATGCCTGAGCTACAAGAAAACCTACCTCGATCAAGTGTCGACTGACCTCGAATTAGCATCGATCATACACCGCTATTTGCGGGATGTTCGGTCCGAGTACATTGCGGAGATTTCTGAGGCGGCGACATATGTGAATCAGGCTTTGCAGGCCTATCGATCGCTGGACGACCTCGCTCCGGTCAAGCACCGTGCGATGGGGCTCGAGGCCGATGCGCGCATCGCGCGGCGTATCGAGGCCGTTGCCATCCAGCTTCAAGCGACGCGCAACCTTCTCGCCACGTCGGGTTGGTCTGGCGACCTGACCTTCACGAACGACAATCGTTCGCACCAGCATTTCGGGCTCTGGCCGAGCACGTTGTCCAACGAAACGGTCACGTCCCGGCCCCATGTTCCCGTGCTCGTCGAAGTGTCGGGCAAGGAGGCAGCCGCCAAGGTCGGACCTGGCTTCGTGGTTTCGCCGGCCCTGACCTTCGACATTCAGCTTGAAGCCGCGGAGGTCGCCAAACGCGGCCTCATCTGCAAGGTGGACGGCGTGGCGCTCCCGTCCACCTTGCGCGAGAACGGGTCGGTGGCGTTCACGCGGCGAGGTTCAACGAGGCAGGGCGCGTCATGGTCTCCCGCGCTGGAGATCGTGGACGAACTCGGGGCGACCGTCCGCGACGTGAGCGGGCAGCTCATCGTCGACCTCGTTGGAGTCACCGACGCGGTGACCGGCGATCGGCCTCTCGGCCTTCACAATTTGCATTATGTGGAGACCAACGAGGAGGGAGAGCCCAGCCACCGCTGGAGCGGGCCCGGGTCGGAGGCGCGGATTACCGTGCCGGTCGCCTGCACGAGCGAAGGGCAGCTGGACATCAACGTCATCCACCCTGGCGTCAACGCCTTCGAGGACGTGACCTTGGTGGTGGACGGTCACCGGATTCCCATGAGCCCGGGCCGGCCCGGCTGGCGGAGCCCGGGCCATCTCTCCGTGACCCTGCCCGAACGTCGCATCCCGTCCGGGCTGCAAGTCGGCTTGGTGACACCCCAGCTCTCGAGTTCTCGCGCGGATGAACGCGAGATCGGCGTCGCGATCTCCCGACTGACGATCACCTACCCTCTCAGCGTGCTGCTCCAGGTGATCAGCTTGCAATAGGTATGGCGCCTTCTCAGCCATCCATCTTCAGGGCGGCGATGAAGGCTTCCTGGGGGATCTCGACGCGGCCGAACTGGCGCATGCGCTTCTTGCCCTCTTTCTGCTTCTCGAGGAGCTTGCGCTTGCGGGTGGCGTCGCCGCCGTAGCATTTGGCCGTGACGTCCTTGCGGAGCGCCCGGATCGTCTCGCGCGCGATGATCTTGCCGCCGATCGCGGCCTGGACCGGGATCTG
>JAFAPJ010000096.1 GCA_019247255.1 Methylobacteriaceae bacterium
CGGTCAGGCGGAGGACCCGAACTTCTCCATCAAGCTCGCGATCGTCTCGGCCGTCTGGCCGGGCGCGACCTCGCGCGAGGTGCAGGAGCAGGTGGCCGACCGCATCGAGAAGAAGATGCAGGAGCTGCCCTATTTCGATAAGGTCACGACCTACTCGAAGCCCGGCTTCGTCGCCATGCAGGTCGCGTTTCGCGACAACACTCCGCCGCGCGAGTTGCCGTCGCTCTTCTACCAGATCCGCAAGAAGCTCGACGACATCCGGGGCGAGCTGCCCGAAGGCGTGATCGGGCCGAGCGTCAACGATGAATATGGCGACGTCGATTCGATCCTCTACATGCTCACGGGGCCCGGCGCCGATTTCGCGCAGATGAAGCGCGTGGCGGAAGGGCTGCGGCAGCGGCTCCTCAAGATCCCGACCGTCGCCAAGGTCAATCTCTACGGCGTCCAGGACGAGCGAATCTTCGTCGAGTTCAGCCACGCGAAGCTCGCCACGCTCGGCCTCACGCCGCAGCTCCTGTTCGAGGCGCTCGCGAAGCAGAACGCGGTCGTCGCCTCCGGCATCGTCGAGACGGGCGCGCAGCGTGTCCCCCTGCGGGTGACGGGCGCGCTCGACGGCGCCCGCGCGGTCGCGGAAGCGCCGGTCCAGGCGAACGGCCGCACCTTCAGGCTCGGCGACATCGCGACCGTGACGCGCGGCTTCGTCGATCCGCCCGACAACCTCATTCGCCAGGAAGGCCGGCCCGCGCTCGGCGTCGGCGTCGTGATGACGAAGGGCTCGAACATCAACGCGTTCGGGGCGGAGGTGAAGAAGGCGACCGCCGAGTTCATGGCGGCCGTGCCGCAGGGGATCGATGTCGAGCAGGTCGCCGACCAGCCGAAGGTCGTCGAAGGTGCGATGTCCGAGTTCGAGCACTCGTTCGTCGAGGCGCTCGTGATCGTGCTGGCCGTGAGCTTCCTGTCGCTCGGCTGGCGCACCGGCATCGTGGTCGCGCTTTCCGTGCCGCTCGTGCTCGCCGCGACCTTCACCGCGATGCTCGTGATGGGGCTCGACCTCCACCGCATCACGCTCGGCGCGCTCATCATCGCGCTCGGGCTTCTCGTCGACGACGCGATCATCGCGGTCGAGATCATGGTCGTGAAGATGGAGCAGGGCCTCGACCGCATGGCGGCCGCGTCCTACGCTTGGCGCTCCACCGCCTTCCCGATGCTCACCGGCACGCTCGTCACCGTCGCGGGTTTCCTGCCGATCGGCTTCGCCAACTCGGCCGTTGGGGAATATGCGGGGTCGATCTTCTGGGTCGTGGCGATCGCGCTCGTCATGTCCTGGGTCGTCGCGGTCGTCTTCACGCCCTATCTCGGCTTTCTGCTGCTGCCGAAGAACCTCGCGGCGAAACACGCGGCGGCCGGCGGCCACGAGGACGCGATCTACGACACCCGGATGTATCGCGGGCTTCGTCGCGCGGTCGCGGCCTGCGTGCGCTGGCGCGGCCTCACCGTGCTCGCGACCGTCCTGGTCTTCGCGGGCGCGATCGTCGGCTTCACCCGGGTGCAGCAGCAATTCTTCCCGCTTTCCGAGCGCCCGGAGCTCTTTTTCCAGCTCCGACTGCCCGAGGGCACCGCGATCGGGGTCACCAAGGCCGCCGTCGAGGAGGCCGAGAGGCTCCTCGGCCAGGACGATCCCGACATCGCGACCTACACGGCCTATATTGGCCAGGGCAGCCCGCGGTTCTGGCTCGGCCTCAACCCGCAGCTGCCGAACCAGGCCTTCGCCGAGATCGTGATCGTGGCGGCGGACGTGCCGGGGCGCGAGCGGGTGAAGGCTCGGATCGAGAAGGCGGTCGGCGAGGGCGCGCTCGCGCAGGCCCGGGTCCGGGTCGACAGGTTCAATTTCGGCCCGCCCGTCGGCTTCCCGATCCAGTTCCGCGTGATCGGGCCCGATCCGAACCAGGTGCGCGACATCGCCTACCGGGTCCGCGACGTCGTGCGGCAGAACCCGAAGACGGTCGACGTCCATCTCGATTGGAACGAGATGAGCCCCTCCGTGCGGCTCGTCGTCGACCAGGAGCGGGCCCGCGCGCTCGGGCTCAACGTCCAGGACGTCGCCCAGACGCTCCAGACGCTCCTCACCGGCGTTCCGGTCACCACCGTGCGGGACGGCATCGAGAAGGTCGGGGTCGTCGCCCGCGCCGTCGCTGCCGAGCGTCTCGATCTCGGCCGCGTCGGCGACCTCACGATCGTGTCGCGCGATGGCGTTCCGGTTCCGGTCTCGCAGGTCGCGAAGCTCGAATATGCCTCGGAGGAGCCGATCCTGTGGCGGCGCAACCGCGACATGGCGATCACGGTCCGCTCCGACGTCGTCGACGGCGTCCAGCCGCCGGACGTGACGAACGCGATCTGGCCGACGCTGAAGGAGCTGCGCGACGCTCTGCCGCCCGCCTACCGGGTCGAGATCGGCGGCGCGGTCGAGGAGAGCGCGAAGGCGAACGCCTCGCTCTTCATCCTCTTCCC
>JAFAPJ010000101.1 GCA_019247255.1 Methylobacteriaceae bacterium
AGAACGACATCCTCAAGGAGTTCATGGTCCGCAACACGTATATCTACCCGCCGGCCGCCTCCATGCGGATCGTCGGAGACATCTTCGCCTACACGGCGGAGCGGATGCCGAAGTTCAACTCGATCTCGATCTCCGGCTACCACATGCAGGAGGCCGGAGCGACGCAGGATCTCGAGCTCGCCTACACGCTGGCCGACGGCGTCGAATACATCCGGGCCGGGCTCGGCGCGGGTCTCTCGATCGACAGCTTCGCGCCGCGCCTCTCGTTCTTCTGGGCGGTCGGCATGAACTTCTTCATGGAGGTGGCGAAGCTCCGCGCCGCGCGCCTCCTCTGGGCGAAGCTCGTCGCCCCGTTCGCGCCCGCGAACGAGAAGTCGCTGGCGCTGCGCACCCATTGCCAGACCTCGGGCTGGTCGCTGACCGCGCAGGACCCCTTCAACAACGTCGCCCGGACCTGCCTCGAGGCCATGGCGGCGACGCAGGGGCACACGCAGTCGCTCCACACGAACGCGCTCGACGAGGCGCTCGCGCTGCCGACCGACTTCTCGGCCCGTATCGCCCGCAACACGCACATCGTCCTCGAGCGCGAGAGCGGCACGACCCGGATCGTCGATCCCTGGGGCGGGAGCTTCTACGTCGAGCGGCTGACGGCCGACCTCGCGGTCAGGGCCTGGGCCCACATCCGGGAAGTCGAGGCGATGGGCGGCATGGCGAAGGCGATCGAGGCCGGCCTGCCGAAGCTGCGCATCGAGGAGGCGGCGGCCCGCACGCAGGCCCGCATCGATTCCGGCGCTCAGACGGTGGTCGGCGTGAACCGCTTCCGGGCGCCGGAGGAGCGGCCGCTCGACGTCCTCAAGGTCGACAACTCGACGGTCCGCCGGCTGCAGGTCGACAAGCTCCAGCGCTTGAGGTCCGAGCGCGACGGCGCGGCGGTCGAGGCCGCCCTCGCACGGCTCTCGGAGGCGGCGCGTGGCGGCGCTAACCTCCTGGCGGCCGCGGTGGACGCGGCGCGCGCAAAGGCGACGGTCGGCGAGATCTCGGGCGCGCTCGAGCGCGTCTGGGGGCGGCACAGGGCCGAGATCCGGTCGATCTCGGGCGTCTACAAGCGGGAGGTCTCCGCCATGGGCGGCGCGGTCGAGCGGGTGCGGCGGCTCGTGGAGGCGTTCGACGTGGCAGACGGGCGGCGCCCGCGCATCCTCGTCGCCAAGATGGGCCAGGACGGGCACGATCGCGGCCAGAAGGTCATCGCCTCGGCCTTCGCGGATCTCGGCTTCGACGTCGACATCGGGCCGCTCTTCGCGACGCCGGACGAGGCGGCCCGTCAGGCGATCGAGAACGACGTCCATATCGTCGGCGTGTCGTCCCTCGCGGCCGGCCACCTCACCCTCGTGCCCGAGCTCAAGGCCGCGCTCGCCGCCCAGGGCCGGGACGACATCATGATCGTGGTCGGCGGCGTGATCCCGCCCGGCGATTTCGACGCGCTGCGGGCGGCGGGCGCCTCCGCGATCTTCCCGCCCGGCACCGTCGTGGCGGAAGCCGCCGAGCGGCTGCTCCACGAGCTGAACGAGCGGCTCGGCTACGCGAACCGTCAGGCGGCCGAGTAACGGGGGCCTGGATGCCCCTCTTGTCCGATGGCGATCCGACTCCGGTCCTGCTGCACCGGCCCGACGGCGCCTCGCCGATCCTGCTCGCCTGCGACCATTACGGGCGGCTGATCCCGGCGAGCCTCGGCCGGCTCGGCCTGCCCGAGAGAGAGCTCGTCCGACATATCGCCTGGGACATCGGCATCGCGGGCGTCACGACCCGCCTCGCGGACGCGCTCGATGCCGCCATGGTCGCGCAGCGCTATTCGCGGCTCGTCATCGATTGCAACCGCCCGCCCGAGGTCGCGAGCTCGATCCCGGAGGTCAGCGAGACCACGGAGATCCCGGGCAATCTCGAGCTGACGCCGGCGGCCCGAGCCGAGCGACTCGCGGCGATCTTCGCGCCCTATCATGCGGCCATCACGGCGACGCTCGCGGCCCGGAACGCCGCCGGCCGGCCAACGGTTCTCGTCGCGATGCACAGCTTCACCCCGGTCTTCAGGGGCGTGTCCCGGCCCTGGCATATCGGCACGCTCTACGGCCGCGACGGTCGGCTCGCCCGCAGACTCGGCGCGCTGCTCGCGGAGGAGCCGAACCTCGTTGTCGGCGACAACGAGCCCTACCGGGTGACCGACGGCACCGATTACACGATCCCGGTCCATGCCGAGCGGCCGGGCCTCCTCCATGTCGGGATCGAGATTCGCCAGGATCTGATCGCCGGCGAAACGGGGCAGGCCGAATGGGCCGATCGGCTCGCCCGGCTTCTGCCTGTCGCGATCGCCGGGTTCCCGCTCGCGCCGGCGCGAGGCCCGGCGGTCGCGCAAGGCGCGTGAGCGGTGGAGAGCGCGCACCTCCTGTCCCGCTTCGAGCACGAGCCCGACGGCTCGTGGGTCTGCGTCGCGCCGGCCCGGATCGAGACGCCGCAGGGTCCGATCGACATCGAGCCGGGGTCGCGCTTCGCCTTCGGCGAACGGCATCACGGCCTCGACGTCGCCGAGTATCTCGAGCAGCTCGGCGCCCAGTTCGGGTCCTGAGCGAGGTCGGTTGACGCGCCGGCTCCGGCGGCCGAAGCGGTCCCAACCGCCACGCGCTGCCCGAGCCTGCCATGAAACTGCCCCGCCGCTTCTTCCAGCCGCTCGCGATCGGCGCTCCGCAGCCTTTGCGCGAGATGCCGGTCCGGCTCGAGCGCATGATCCATTTCGTGCCGCCGCACGTCGAGAAGATGCGTGCCAAGGTTCCCGAGCTCGTGCGCCAGGTGGACGTCATCCTGGGCAACCTCGAGGACGCGATTCCGGCCGACCAGAAGGTCGCGGCCCGGGCGGGCTTCATCGCCATGGCGCAGGCGACCGAGTTCGGGGCGACCGGGCTCTGGATCCGCATGAACGCGCTGAACTCGCCCTGGGCGCTCAACGATCTCGTCGAGATCGTGGCGCCGGTCGGCGCCAAGCTCGACGTCGTCATGGTGCCGAAGGTCGAGGGACCCTGGGACATTCATTTCGTGGACCAGCTCCTGGCGCTTCTCGAGGCGAAGCACCGGGTGGCGAAGCCGATCCTCCTCCACGCGATCCTGGAGACGGCGGAGGGCGTGAAGAACGTCGCGGACATCGCCTGCGCCTCGCCCCGCATGCAGGGAATCAGCCTCGGCCCGGCCGATCTCGCGGCGTCGCGCGGCATGAAGACGACGCGGGTCGGCGGCGGGCATCCCGATTACCGCGTCCTCGGCGACGCGGCCGCTGACGGTCCGCGCACGAGCGCCCAGCAGGACCTCTGGCATTACACGATCGCCCGCATGGTCGATGCCTGCCAGGCGAACGGCATCAAGGCCTTCTACGGCCCGTTCGGAGACTTCTCGGATCCCGACGCCTGCGAGGCGCAGTTCCGCAACGCGTATCTGATGGGCTGCGCCGGCGCCTGGTCGCTGCATCCGAGCCAGATCGCGATCGCGAAACGCGTTTTCTCCCCCGATCCGGCCGAGGTCGATTTCGCCCGCCGGATCATCGCCGCGATGCCGGACGGGACGGGCGCCGTCATGATCGACGGCAAGATGCAGGACGACGCGACCTGGAAGCAGGCGAAGGTGATCGCCGACCTCGCCGACCTCGTCGCCGCGAAGGACGGCGCGGCAGCGTGATCCGCTTCCGCCGGGCACCCGCCGGAGCTACATTGACAGAATGAGCGAGAGCAGAGCGATGCGCACGGCCCGGTTCGCCATCGGGCAGGTCGTGCGTCACAGGATCTTCCCGTTCCGCGGCGTGATCTTCGACGTGGATCCCGTGTTCAACAACACGGAGGAATGGTGGCTTGCGATCCCGGCCGAGATCCGACCGACGAAGGACCAGCCCTATTACCATCTCTTCGCGGAGAACGACGACACGGAATACGTGGCCTACGTGTCCGAGCAGAACCTCCTGCCGGACGAGTCCGGCCGCCCGCTCCGTCACCCGCAGATCGCGCAGGTCTTCGAGAAGGCCCGCGACGGCTCCTACCGGTTTCGCTCGGGTGCGGCGAACTGATCGGCGGGCACCGGCTCGGCGCCGGGAAAGCGCTGCCTCAGGCGGGCCGCCTTCTCCGGCGCGACCCGGGCAGTCAGACGGATGTCGCCCGTCGCTTCCTCCTCGCGTGAGATCACCTCGGTCTCGGCGTGAAGCCAGCTGAGGCCGCGACCGTCCTCGGCCGGCACCATGACACGGAAGACGGGACGGTCGCGCCCGATCCGCTCCTCGATGACCCGAAGGAGCGCGTCGATCCCGAGTCCCGTCACGGCCGAGACGAGGCAGGGGCGCTCGCCGCCCCCCGTTCGTTCGGCCGCAAGGTTCGCGCGACGCTCGCGCTCGTCCTCCGCGAGGAGGTCAGCCTTGTTCCAGACCTCGACGATCCGCCCCCGATCCTCCGGATTGATGCCGAGCTGGCGCAGCACGTTCTCGACGTCGGCCGCCTCGGCCTCGCTCTCGCCATGCGCGATGTCGCGCACATGGAGGAGCACGTCGGCCTCGACCACGTCTTCGAGGGTCGCCCGGAAGGCCGCGACCAGCATGGTCGGCAGGTCCGAGATGAACCCGACCGTGTCCGACAGGATGATCGTCTCGCCATGGGGCAGCTTCACGGCCCGCGAGGTCGGGTCGAGCGTCGCGAAGAGGAGGTTCTCGGCGAAGACATCGGCCGAGGTCAGCTGGTTAAACAGCGTCGACTTGCCGGCATTCGTGTAGCCGATGAGCGCGACGATCGGGTAAGGCACGCGGCGACGGCTGACGCGGTGCAGCTCGCGGGTCTGCTTCACCGTCTCGAGATCGTGCTCGATCCGGCGCATGCGGTCCTGGATGATGCGCCGGTCCGCCTCGATCTGCGTCTCGCCCGGGCCGCCCAGGAAGCCGAAGCCGCCGCGCTGGCGCTCGAGATGGGTCCAGGAGCGAACGAGCCGGCTCTTCTGGTAGGAGAGATGCGCGAGCTCGACCTGCAGCGAGCCCTCGCGCGTGCGGGCGCGCCGCCCGAAGATCTCCAGGATGAGGCCGGTGCGGTCGATCACCTTGGCGTTCCACGCCGTCTCGAGATTGCGCTGTTGGACCGGAGTCAGCTTGTCGTCGACGATGACCAACCCGATCCCCTGCTCTTCCACCGCAGCCTTCGTACGCTCGACCACGCCCTTGCCGAGCAGG
>JAFAPJ010000104.1 GCA_019247255.1 Methylobacteriaceae bacterium
CCTTCGCGCTCGCGATGGGGGCGGGCCTCATGATGGTCTACGGCGTGCTGATCCTGCTCTTCGCGAGCTTCACCCAGCCCGTCACCATCCTGTTCTCCCTGCCGCTCTCGATCGGCGGCGCGATCCTGGGGCTTCTCCTGACGAACAAGCCGATCTCGATGCCTGTAGTCATCGGCATTCTGATGCTCATGGGCATCGTGACGAAGAACGCGATCATGCTCGTTGATTTCGCGGTGGAGGAGATGCGCCGCGGCGTCGATCGGGTGACCGCGATCGTGGATGCGGGGCGCAAGCGCGCCCGGCCGATCGTCATGACGACGATCGCGATGGCGGCCGGCATGATCCCATCCGCCCTCGCGCTCGGCGCGGGGGGCGAGTTCCGCGCCCCGATGGCCATCGCGGTCATCGGCGGGCTCATCGTCTCGACGCTGCTGTCGCTGCTCTTCGTGCCGGCGATCTTCCTCTTAATGGACGACCTGTCACGCGTCCTCTCGCGCCTCCTCGGACGCTTCGTGGGGCCGACGGACGAGCCGGAGCCGGACGAGATGGCCGCGAACCTCGCCGACCTCGTGGCGGAGCGGCGGCGTCGCGCGCTCGCGCAGCCCTACCCGCCCGCGCCGACCACGGTTGCGGCCGAGTGAGGCCGATCGGCAGGCCGTCTTTCGCCTGACGGCTCCCCCGGCCTAGACCCGACCCGAGCGACGGACGCGCTCGTTCGTCCTGGTCCGATGCTTGCTTCGGTCGGGGCGGAGGTGCCGTGCGTGGTGATATCGGCAGAGCCCGATGCCCTGGAGGTCGATCCCGCGCAGGTCGCGCTCCTCATCATCGACATGCAGCGGGACTTCCTGGAGCCGGGCGGCTTCGGCGAGAGCCTCGGCAACGACGTCTCTCGCTTGGCGGCCGCGGTCCCGCCCTGCCGCGCTGTGCTCGACGCCGCGCGCCGCGCCGGCCTCCTCGTCGTCCATACCCGCGAAGGGCACAGGCCCGACCTATCCGACGCGCCGCGCGCCAAGGTCGAGCGGGGGGCGCCCGCCCTGCGCATCGGCGCGCAGGGCCCGATGGGCCGCATCCTGATCCGCGGCGAGCCCGGCCACGACATCGTGCCGGCTTTGGCCCCGGCGCCGGGCGAGCCGGTGATCGACAAGCCGGACAAGGGCGCCTTCTACCAGACGGACCTCGACCTCGTGCTCAAGAACCGCGGGATCGACACGTTGCTCGTCTGCGGCGTGACCACCGAGGTCTGCGTCAACACCACGGTGCGCGAGGCGAACGACCGCGGCTACCGCTGCGTCGTGCTGGCGGATGGCTGCGCGTCGTACTTTCCGGCCTTCCACGAGGCTGGGCTCGCAATGATCAAGGCGCAGGGCGGCATCTTCGGCTGGGTGTCGACCTCGGAGGCGGTCCTGACGGCGCTCGCCGGACGGCCGCCGCGCGCGGCCGCCCTGCAGGCGGCCGAGATGGTGTCATGAGGGCGGGGGCTTGAGCATGAGCGCGGGCGCGGAGAGCGGATCGGGAGCGAGGCCGGCGGGGCAGGTGCCTGCGCTCTGGGTCACGGGCGACTGGAACGCCTTCTTCGGCTTCGGCACCAACATCCTGGTGAACCTGCTCGTCCTCACGGGCCTCCTGCGCTTCGTCCTCAAGATGCCGGACGCCATCGTGTTCGGCCGCATCCTCCCGGCCGCCGGCCTGATGATGGCGCTCTCGACGGGGTACTACGCCTGGCTCGCCTACCGGCTCGCCAAGCGCACCGGCCGGGACGACGTCTGCGCGCTGCCCTCCGGCATCTCGGTGCCGCACATGTTCATCGTCGTTTTCGTGATCATGCTGCCGATCTCGCTCGCGACCAAGGACCCGGTGAAGGGTTGGGAGGCCGGGCTCGCCTGGGTGTTCATCCAGAGCTTCATCCTGATGGTCGGGGGCTTCGTGGCGCCGCTCGTGCGCCGGGTGACGCCGCGTGCGGCGCTTCTCGGCACGCTCGCCGGCGTCTCGGTCACCTTCATCGCCATGCGGCCGGCGCTCGAGATGATCCTGACCCCGGTCATCGGGCTCACCGCCTTCGCGATCATTCTCGTGTCGTGGTTCGGCGGGCTGCGCTGGCCGAAGGGCATGCCGGCCGGGCTCGTCGCGATCCTGTTCGGGATCGCCGTCGCCTGGGGCGCGAAGCTCGTCGGCGTCGAGATCGGGGGCGTGTCGGGCCAGGGCTTCGTCCAGGCTCTCTCGACGATCGGCTTCTCCGTGCCGATCCCCGCGATCGGCCACGTGTTCGGCGGCTTCGAGTTCCTCGGCGTGATCCTGGTCACCGCGATCCCGTTCGGGATCTACGATCTCGTCGAGGCCATGGACAACGTGGAGAGCGCGGAGGCCGCGGGCGACCCCTACCCGACGACGCGCGTGCTGACGGCGGACGGCGTCGTCAGCCTGATCGGCTGCCTGATGGGCAACCCCTTCATCAACGCGGTCTATATTGGGCATCCCGGCTGGAAGGCGATGGGCGGCCGGATCGGCTACTCGCTCGCGACCGGCGTCGCGGTCCTGGTGCTCGCCTGGCTCGGCATCGTGTCGGCGCTTGCCTCCACCGTGCCGCTCGTCGCGATCTCGCCGATCCTCCTCTATATCGGCCTCCTCATCGGGGCTCAGGCCTTCCAGGAGACGCCGCATTCCCACGCGCCCGCGATCGTGCTGGCCTTCACGCCGCATCTGGCGGGCTGGGCCAAGACGCTGATCGACGGAGCGCTCGGCGCCGCCGGCACGAGCGCGGCGGCGGTCGGGCTCGACAAGCTCGGGCAGGCGGGCGTGCTCTATGGCGGGCTCGAGATCCTCGGCGAGGGCGCGATCCTCGGCGGCCTCGTCCTCGGCGCGATCGCCGCCTGCGTCATCGACCGGGCCTTCGACAAGGCGGCCGCCTTCGCGGCGGCGGGCTCCGCTCTCACCTTCTTCGGCTTCATGCACGGCCCGGCCGTCGGCATCGCCGTGCAGCCGGGCGTCGCGCTCGCCTATGCGCTCGTGGCCGGCCTGCTCTTCGCCGCCTCGCGCCGGCCAGCCTTCGCGGCGGGCGGGGCGATCGCCCCGACGCCGGCCGCCATCCCGGCGGAGTAGCGATCGGGACCGATCAAGGGGTGGGTTCGTCGATGAGGCTCACATGAGCCGCCACGACCCGCCAGCCATCGGGCAGGCGTGCCCAGCTCTGCATCTGACGCCCGACCTTGCCGGGCGCGGCGTCGCGCCAGAACAGCGTGGAGGCCGTGGCGAAATCGCGTCCGAAGGTGGTGATCACGGTCTCGCCGATCGTGCGCGCGACCCCGACGGGCGAGCGCGCCCGGCGGAAGGCCCGGATCGCCTCCATCCCATAGAGGTTCTCGCCCCCGCCATAGCGGATGGTGCGCGGATCGTCCCAGAACAACGCCTCGAGGACCGGAACGTCGTTCGTGACGAGGGCCCGCTCGTAGGCCGCGAAGGCGGCCTCGACCTCGGCCTTCACGTCGGGACGGTCGATCTCCATCGCGATCCTCAGAGGTTGGCCACGGGCGCGGCCGCGACGCCGCGAAGCTCGAGCTCGCGGGCGACGCGGAGCGCCAGGTCCTCGCGCCAGGGCGCCGCGATCACCTG
>JAFAPJ010000108.1 GCA_019247255.1 Methylobacteriaceae bacterium
ACGTCATCGCCGTAATCGGTGACGGTTCGATGTCAGCGGGCATGGCCTATGAGGCCATGAACAACGCGGGCGCGCAGGGCTCGCGCCTGATCGTGATCCTCAACGACAACGATATGTCGATCGCGCCGCCCGTCGGCGCTATGTCGGCCTATCTCGCCCGGCTCGTCTCGGGGAAGACCTATCGCTCCATCCGCGAGATCGGGAAGCAGCTCGCGAACAAGCTGCCGCACTTCTTTCAGGACAAGGCCCTCAAGGCGGAGGAATTCGCCCGCGGCTTCGTCACCGGCGGCACAATGTTCGAGGAGCTCGGCTTCTACTATGTCGGGCCGATCGACGGCCATAACCTCGATCACCTGCTGCCCGTCCTGAAGAACGTGCGGGACTCGGAAAGCGGGCCGATCCTCGTCCACGTCGTGACGCAGAAGGGCAAGGGCTACGCCCCGGCCGAGGCTGCGGCGGACAAGTATCACGGCGTCGTCGCCTTCGACGTCATCACGGGCACCCAGGCCAAGGCCAAGGCGAACGCCCCGTCCTACACGAAGGTGTTCGCCGAGAGCCTCCTCAAGGAGGCGCGCGAGGACGAGAAGGTGGTGGCGATCACGGCCGCCATGCCGTCCGGGACGGGCCTCGACCTCTTCGAGAAGGAGTTCCCGGCCCGCACCTTCGACGTCGGCATCGCCGAGCAGCACGCGGTGACCTTCGCGGCCGGCATGGCGACGGAAGGCTACAAGCCGTTCTGCGCGATCTACTCGACCTTCCTGCAGCGCGGCTACGATCAGGTGGTCCACGACGTCGCGCTCCAGAACCTTCCCGTGCGCTTCGCGCTCGATCGGGCGGGGCTCGTCGGCGCCGACGGCGCGACCCATGCCGGATCCTTCGACATCGCCTATCTCGGCTGCCTGCCGAACATGGTCGTGATGGCGGCCGCGGACGAGGCGGAGCTCGTCCACATGGTCGCGACCGCGGTCGCGCACGACGAATCGCCGATCGCCTTCCGGTTCCCCCGCGGCGAAGGCGTCGGGATCGACATGCCGGAGCGCGGCATCCCGCTCGCGATTGGTCGCGGCCGGATCGTGCGCGAGGGAACGCGCGTCGCGATCCTGTCGCTCGGCACGCGGCTCGCGGAATCGCTGAAGGCGGCCGAGGAGCTCGAGGCCCGCGGGCTCTCGACCACCGTCGCGGACGCGCGCTTCGCCAAGCCCCTCGACGAGGAGCTTGTGCTGCGCCTGGCGCGCGACCACGAGGTGCTCATCACCATCGAGGAGGGCTCGGTCGGCGGCTTCGGCTCCTACGTGCTGCACCTGCTCGCCGATCGCGGCCTGCTCGACCGTGGGCTCAAGGTCCGGTCGATGGTGCTGCCCGACCTCTATCTCGACCACGACAAGCCCGAGCGGATGTACGCGAAGGCCGGCCTCGATTCCGCGGCGATCGTCGCCAAGGTGTTCGAGATCCTCGGCCGCGAGACGAAGGGCATCAAGGCCGTCAAGGCGCGGGCGTAATCGCCCGCACGGTCTCATGACGGCGACGCAAGGCACCCGCGATCGGGTTCTGGTCACGGGGGCGTCCGGCTTCGTCGGTTCCGCGGTCGCGCATGCCGCCCGCGCGGCCGGCTACGCGGTGCGGGTGCTCGTGCGGCCCGCGAGCCCGCGAGCCAATCTCGATCCGGCGGACGAGGTGGCGGTCGGCGACCTGCGCGAGCCGGCGACGCTCGGACCCGCGCTCGCCGGGACCCGCTACCTGTTCCATGTGGCGGCCGATTACCGCCTGTGGGCGCGCAACCCCGACGAGCTGATCCGGACCAACCGTGACGGGACCGTCGCGCTGATGGAGGCCGCGCTCTGCGCCGGCGTCGAGCGGATCGTCTACACGTCCAGCGTCGCGACGCTGCAGCCCGGCGGGGACGAGCGCCGGCCGCTCTCCGAGGCGGCCGCGATCGGGATGTACAAGCGGAGCAAGGTCGCGGCCGAGCGCGCGGTCGAGCGCCTGGTCGCGGAGCGCGGCCTGCCGGCCGTGATCGTCAACCCCTCGACGCCGATCGGCCCGCGCGACATCAAGCCGACGCCGACCGGCCGCGTCATCGTGGAAGCCGCGAGCGGCCGCCTGCCGGGCTACGTCGATACCGGCCTCAACCTCGTCCATGTCGACGACGTCGCGGCCGGGCATCTCCTGGCGCTCGAGCGGGGGCGCGTCGGCGAGCGCTACATCCTGGGCGGCGAGGACGTGCTGCTCTCGCAGATGCTCGCCGACATCGCGGGGCTCGTGGACCGGCGGGCGCCGACCCTGCGCTTTCCCCGCCGGGCGATCTGGCCGGTGGCGGTCGCGGCCGAGGCGCTGGCGCAGGTCACGGGCCGCGAGCCCCTCGTGACGCGCGACGCGCTCCGGATGGCGCGCTACCATATGTTCTTCGACGACGCGAAAGCCCGGGAAGAGCTTGGCTATACGAGCCGGCCCTACCGTGAAGCGCTCGCGGACGCGATCGCATGGTTCAAGCAGGCCGGCACGCTGCGATGACGACCGCGACCGAGACGCTATCCGGCAAGGGCGCCGGCGACGAGAACTTTCCGGTCGCCTCGCGCCTGATCAGCCCCCGTCATCGCGGGGCGATCCTCGCTTTCTACCGATTCGTCCGCGCGGCCGACGACGTGTCGGACCACCCCGAGCTCGGTCCGGACGAGAAGCTGCGGCTCCTCGACGGGCTCGAGGCGGCGCTCACCGGCACGGGACCCGCCGATCCCGAGGCCGAGCCGCTGCGCCGTGTCCTAGCCGAGCGCGGCCTCACCGACCGGCACGCGATCGACCTCCTCGACGCCTTCCGGATGGACGCCCGGAAGCTCCGTTATCGCGACTGGTCGGACCTCATCGGCTATTGCACGCTCTCGGCGATGCCGGTCGGGCGCTACGTGCTCGACGTCCATGGTGAATCGCGCACGACCTGGGCCGCCTCCGACGCGCTTTGCGCGGCGTTGCAGGTGATCAATCACCTTCAGGATTGCGCCAAGGATTACCGCGACCTCGACCGGGTCTACATCCCGGCCGACGCGCTCGCGCGGCACGGCGCGTCGGTCGAGGAGATCGGGGCCGCGCACGCCTCCCCGGCGCTTCTTGCGACGATACGCGATTTGGCGGACCGCACCGCAGGCCTCCTGCGCGAGAGCGCGGTCTTTCCGGCTCTGATCGCGGATCGGCGGCTCGCCCTCGAGGTCGGGATCATTCAGGGCCTTGCCGAGCGGCTCGTCGGAAAGCTCCGTCGGCGCGACCCGCTCAGCGAGGGCGTCCATGCCGGCAAGGCGGAAGCTCTCGCGGTCGCCGGAATCAGTTTGCTGCGCACAATGCTGCAGCGAAAGCGCAGCATCATGCGGACCGCCGAGGTGCGGTCATGAGCGCGATCGCTGCAACGCCGGCGCTGCCGGCGGCCGGCAGCTCCTTCTACCTCGGCATGCGCATCCTGCCCCGCGCCCAGCGCGAGGCGATGT
>JAFAPJ010000349.1 GCA_019247255.1 Methylobacteriaceae bacterium
GGGCTCGACCAGATCACGGTTGCGCCGCCGAGATCGGGCCAAGCAATCGCCGCCTCGCCCAAATTGAGCACGAGCCGAAGCGTGCCGGCCGCGAAGCGCCAGGTCACGTCGATGGCGGACGGCGCGGGACGACGGAGCTCCGCCCCCCCGTAAGCGCTCTTGGTGACGGGCACGACATGCGAATGCCGAAGCGCGAGGAGCGCCCGCGTCTCGGCCAGGATCGCGGCGTGGAGCGGCGCGGCAATCTCGGCGGCCGGGTCGAGCTGCGAGGCGAGGTACGTCGCCTCGGCGGTCGGGTCGGGGATGCGGGAGGCGGCCGCCGGGTCGCCGAAGGCTGCGAAGTGGCGGAACTCGTGCCGGCGCCCGTCGCGCACGGCCGCCGAGAGGCCGGGATCGTGCGAGAAGTCGACGAAGAACTGAAAGGGCGTCTCGCTGCCCCATTCCTCACCCATGAACAGCATCGGGATCTGCGGGCCGAGCAGGGTCGCGGCGCGGGCGAGCGCGAGCCTCTCCGGCGCCACGGCCCCGGCGAGCCGGTCCCCGAAGGCGCGGTTGCCGACCTGATCGTGGTTCTGGAGGAAGGCGACGAAAGCGGAGGGCGGTAGATGGGCCGAAACTTCCCCGCGCCTCCGCCCCGGCTCCAGGAACTCCTCGCCCTGGAACACGAAGCCCTCGGCCAGCGATCGGGCGAGCTGATCGAGCGCGCGGCCCGCATAGGCGGCGTAATAGGCCTCGCCCTCGCCCGTCAGCAGCACGTGCCAGCAATGGTGGATATCGTCGTTCCACTGCGCCGTGTGCAGGACGGGCGCGCCTTCCGGCCCGCGTTCGAGCCAGCGCGCCTCGTTGGCCTCGTTCTCCAGGACGAGATGCACGGGCCGCTCCGGCCGCTGCGCGCGGGCGCGTCGGGCGAGCTCGGCCAAGATGTTCGGCTCGCCGTCGTCGAGGATCGCGTGCACGGCGTCGAGGCGCAGGCCGTCGAGGTTGAACTCCTCGAGCCAGTAGAGCGCGTTGTGGATCACGAACTCGCGGACCGGGCCGCCGTCCTGCCCGTCGAAATTGAGCCCGGCGCCCCAAGGGGTCCGGTGACGCTCGGTGAAGAAGGTCGCGGCGTATTTGGAGAGGTGATTTCCGGCCGGTCCGAAGTGATTGTAGACCACGTCGAGCAGCACCATGATCCCGTGCCGGTGCGCGCGGTCGACGAGCCGCTTGAGGTCGTCCGGCGTGCCATAGGCGCTGTCAGGCGCGTAGGGCAGGACGCCGTCGTAGCCCCAGTTGCGCCGACCCTGGAAGTCGCCGATCGGCATGAGCTCGAGCGCCGTGAACCCGAGATCGGCGAGGCGCGGCAGCTCTCCCGCGAGCCCCGCGAAGGTGCCGGCGGGTGTCGCGGTCCCGACATGGGCCTCGTAGATGACCGCTTCCTCCCAGGGCCGGCCGATCCAATCCGCATCCGTCCAGGCGAAGCTCGTGGGATCGACGACCTGGCTCGCGGCCCCGACGTCCTCGGGCTGGAAGCGGGAGGCCGGGTCCGGGAGGACCTCATCGCCAACCCGGAAGCCGTAGCGCGCACCCGGAGCCACGCCCGGGACGGTGAGGCGCCGCCAGCCGCCACCCTCGTCCGGCATCGGATGCGCGACCCCGTCGACCACGACCGCGACCTCCGGGGCCGTGGGCGCCCAGAGCGCGAAGCGAACGCCTGAAGCGTCGCTCTCGGCCCCGAACGGCATGCGATGCCGACGCCGCGTCATGCCGTCCCAACCCGTCATTCGTGTTCGAAAAGCCAGAGCGAACGGGAGGGCAGAACGAATGTTCCCCCGTTCGGGATCACTTGGGCGGGCGACGTCGCCCGGGTCGTGTCGAGCACGGAACGCCACGGCCCGCCGATCTCCGGTGCGAGCCGGAACGGAACGTCGTCTGGGCTCGGATTGAGGAGCGCGAGGAGCGACGGTGCGTCCGGCGCGGCCGCGGCGATTCGCAGACCGAAGGCCGGGACGGGATCGTCGCGCCAATCGGCGCCCGCCATGGGCCGAGCGTCCGGCGCGAGCCAGAGGATGTCGGACTGGCCGTCGAGGCCGGCCGCGCCCGTATAGAAGGTGTCCCGCCGCAAGGCTGGATGCCGCGCCCGCAGGGCGGCGAGCCGCGCCGTAAAATCCGCAAGCTCGAGATCCGCCCGCGACCAGTCGAGCCAGCTCGTTGCATTGTCCTGGCAATACGCATTGTTGTTGCCGCCCTGGCTGCGGCCGAGCTCGTCGCCCATGAGGAGCATGGGAACGCCGCGCGCCAGGAATACGCTCGCCAGGAGGTTGCGCATCTGGCGGGCCCGGACCGCCAGGATTGCCGGGTCGTCGGTCGGGCCCTCCACGCCGTAATTCGCCGAGACATTGTCGGCATGCCCGTCCCGGTTTTCCTCCCCGTTCGCCTCGTTGTGGCGCTCGGCGAAGGAGACGAGGTCGGCCAGCGTGAAGCCGTCATGCGAGGCGACGTAGTTCACGGCGGAGCCGGGCCCCTTGTCCCGGAACAGCCGCTCGGACCCTCCGAGCGCATGGGCCATGTCGCCGGCCCCGCCCCGGTCGCCGCGCCAGAAGCGGCGCACCCCGTCCCGGAAGGTGTCGTTCCACTCGCGCCAGGGCGGCGGGAACTGCCCGACCCGGTACCCGCCCTCCCCGAGATCCCAGGATTCGGCGATGAGCTTCACGTCCGCGAGCGACGGCTCCGCCCGGATCGCGCGCAGGAAGGTCCCGTCGGGATCGAACCTCGCCGGCTCGCGGGCGAGCGCCGTCGCGAGGTCGAAGCGGAAGCCGTCGATCCCGTAGGCCTCGACGAAATGCTTCAGCGACTCGATCGCGAGCCGCGTCACCTCGGGGCGGGCCAGGTCGAGCGTGTTGCCGCAGCCCGTGACGTTGACGTAGCGGCGCGGGTTCTCGGGCAGGAGCTTGTAATAGCTCGCGTTGTCGATGCCGCGGAACGAGAGCGTCGGCCCGATCTCCTCCAGCTCGCAGGTATGGTTGAAGACGACGTCGAGGATCACCTCGATCCCGGCCTCGTGGAAGTCGGCGACCGCGTGGCGCAGATCCTCGGGCCGGCCGTAGCGCGGATCGGGCGTGAAGAAGTTCAGCGTCGAGTAGCCCCAATAGTTCGTGAGACCGCGCCGGAGCAGGAAGCGGTCGTTCGCGAAGCTATGGACCGGCAGGAGCTCGATCGCGGTCACGCCAAGCCGGGTGAGGTGCTCGAGGACCGCGGGATGGGCAAGCCCCGTATAGGTGCCGCGCTCCGCTTCGGGCACCGCGGGGTGGAGCTTCGTCAGCCCCTTTACGTGCGCCTCGTAGAGGACGGTCTCGGACCAGGGCCGCGCGGGACCGCGCTCCGCGCGAGGCCAGGGCGCCGTCACCACGCCCTTCGGCACGAAGGGCGCGCTGTCGCGCCCGTCCGGCGCGAGGTCGGGCTCGGGCGCCGCGCCATCGTAGCCGTAGGTGGCGTCGTCCGGGACGAGCGGGCCGGCGAGCGCGCGCGCGTAGGGGTCGATGAGGAGCTTCGCGGGGTTAAAGCGATGCCCCCGGGCCGGCTCGTAGGGTCCATGCACGCGAAAGCCGTAGAGCTGGCCGGGCCCGATCCCAGCGACGTGTCCGTGCCAGATATCGCCCGTGCGGGATGGCAGAGTGATCCGGGACAGCTCCTCGCCCCCGCTCGGATCGAAGAGGCAGAGCTCGACGGCCTCGGCATGGGCCGAGAAGAGCGCGACGTTGACGCCGGCCGAATCCGGCACGGCGCCGAGCGCCTCGGCCGTGCCTGCGCCCACCCGCGCCCCGTGCATCGCGGCTTGCAGCGCCTCAGCCGACGATCTCGCGCTCCGATCTCGCCATGCTGGGCGCGAGCGCGTCCAGGAAGCCGCGCCACCAGGCGTTCACGTCGTTGCGGCGGATGGGCGCCATCAGGGCGGCCCAGCGCTCCCGCCGCTCGCCCAGCGGCATGCGCAGCGCGCGACCGATCGCTGTCGCGGTCTCGACCGAATCGAAGGGGTTGACGATGAGCGCCGCGTCGAGCTCGGCCGCCGCGCCCGCGAAGCGCGACAGGACGAGCACGCCCGGGTCCTCCGGGTCCTGGCAGGCCACGAACTCTTTGGCCACGAGATTCATGCCGTCCCGGAGCGGAGTGACGAGGCCGACATCGGCCATCCGGTAAAGCCCGGCCAGCGTCGCATGCGCGATATTCTGATTGAGGTAGCGGATCGGCGTCCAGTCGATGTCGCCGTAGGCGC
>JAFAPJ010000069.1 GCA_019247255.1 Methylobacteriaceae bacterium
CGGGCCGCGCTCATCGCGATCGACGATCCGACGGTGCTCGGCTATTTCGGCCGCTCGAAGTTCATCCCGGCCAAGAACGCCGACTATGCGCCGATTGAGGAGGTCGCCAAGGCGACCGACCTGCTGAACTGAGCGGGGCTCCGAACCGGGTGGAGCTCGCGGTCGAGCTCGTCGGGGCGAGCGCCGGCTACGGCGGCGTTCCGGTCCTGCACGGGATCGACCTCGCGGTTCGAACCGGGGAGCGGGTGGCCCTGATGGGTCGCTCGGGCGCCGGCAAGTCGACCTTGCTCAATCTCATCTACGAGCGCGCGCCCGAGCGCATCGCACTCGTCCCCCAGGCTGCCGCCCTGGTGCGTACGCTGTCGGTCTTCCACAACGTCTATATGGGCCGCCTCGACCGCCGCTCGACCCTCCACAACCTGCGCACGCTCGCCTGGCCGGCCCGCCGCGACCTCGACGAGGTACGGGCCGCCCTGGATGTGGTCGACCTCTCCGACAAGATGTTCGCGAAGGCGGGCGAGCTGTCCGGGGGGCAGCAGCAACGCACCTCGCTCGCTCGCGCCTGGTACAACGGCCGGCCGATCCTGGTTGGAGACGAGCCCGTCTCGGCGCTGGACCGGCGGCAGGGCGCCGCGATTCTGCGCCGCATGTATCAGCGCCACCCGACCTCCGTGCTGGCCCTGCATGACATCGGGCTCGCGCTCGGCGAGGCCGACCGGGTCGTCGTGCTGGAGGCGGGCCGGATCGTGCTCGACCGACCAACCGCCGCGATCGTGGCCGCCGATCTCGAGCCGCATTTCGCGGAGGCCGCCTGAATGGCCGCCCTCGCGCTGCCCCGGCTCGGCTATGCCGGGACGAGCCGCCTATTCGTGCTGGCCGCGCTCGCGGCCCTGCTCGGGGCCGATCTCGCGATTACCACCCTCCATCCCTGGGCCGAGCTGCAGCGGCTGCTCGCGGGCCTGATGCATCCCGACATCCTGTCGGTCGAAGGCATGAGCGTCGTCTGGACGGTCGCGTTCGCGGTGCTCGGGGTCGGGCTCGGCGCCGGGGCCGGGTTCCTGCTCGCGATCCCCTTCGCGCGCTCGCGCGCCGTCAGAGTGGCCTGCGCGCTGCTCCGGTCGGTGCACGAGCTGTTCTGGGCCCTGCTGCTGCTCCAGGTCACGGGCCTCTCGGCCACGACCGGGATCCTGGCGATCGCGCTCCCGTATGCGGGCATCTTCGCCAAGGTCTTCTCCGAGATGATCGAGGAGGCCGATCTCACGGCGCTCCGGGTCCTGCCCGCCGGCACCGGCGCCGTCTCGGCCTTCGCGTATGCGCGGATGCCCGACCTCGCCCGAGCCTTCGGCACCTATACGCTCTACCGGCTCGAATGCGGCATGCGCTCCACGCTGGTGCTCGGCTTCATCGGCCTGCCGACGCTCGGTTTCCACCTCGAATCCGCCTTTCGACAAGGTCGCTATTCTGAGGCCGCCGGGCTGATGGCCGTGTTCTACGCCCTCATCGGGACGCGGCGCCTCTGGGCACGCCCCGTGACCGTGCCGTTCCTGCTTGTCGGCAGCCTGCTCGTGCTCCCGGCCACGGTCGGGGGCGGCTCGCTCTGGGTGAACCTCTGGCGCTTCCTCGGCCACGACATCGTGCCGGCGCCGCTCCGGGGCGCGGACCTGGCGGGGGCCGCGACGTGGGAGAAGCTCGGCGCGTGGCTCTGGCCGATCCTGTCCCGGCAGGCGCTGCCGGGCGCGGTCCAGACCCTCATCATGTCCCAGATCGCGATCGTGGCGACCGCGATCCTCGGGCTTGCCCTGATGCCGATCGTCAGCCGACGCTTCGTCGGGCCGCTCGGCCAGCCGCTCGGGCGGGCGGTGCTGGTCGTGGTGCGCTCGACCCCGGAATACATGCTGGCCTACATTCTATTGCAGCTACTCGGACCCTCCATGCTCCCGGCCATCATTGCCCTCACGCTCCATAACGGCGGGATCATCGGCTACCTGATGGGCCGCCACGCGGACGGCCTCGCCTATCGACCCGACGCGCCGCGCGGGGTGAACCTCTACAGCTACGAGACCGTGCCGCGACTCTACGGGCAGTTCCTGGCCTACGTGCTCTATCGCTGGGAGATTATCCTGCGCGAGAGCGCGATCTTCGGCATCCTGGGCGTGGCGACGCTCGGCTTCTACATCGACGCCGCGATCTCCGAGTTGAAGCTCGACACGGCGCTCGTCCTGATCGGTGCAACCGCCCTCCTGTCCCTGTCGGTCGATGCGTTCTCGCGCGCCATCCGGGCGCGGCTTCGCATCGATGCGCTGCCGACACGCCTCGCGCAGACCGACACCTCGCCCGCGGCCGCGATGGCCGCCTGTCGCTGATCGATCGAGCTCACGGAGACTGCCATGAACGCCCCCGTCCTGGACATCCCGAAGGTCCGCCTGACCAGCCTCGCGCATGGCGGCGGCTGCGGCTGCAAGCTGGAGCCGGCGGTGCTCTCGAAGCTGCTCGCCGACCAGCCCGCCTCTAAGCCGTTCGCTCAGCTGCTGGTCGGGAACGAGACGGCCGACGATGCCGCCGTCTGGCAGGTCGACGAGAACACCTGCGTGATCGCGACGACAGACTTCTTCATGCCCATGGTTGACGACCCGTTCGACTTCGGCCGGATCGCGGCCACGAACGCGATCTCGGACGTCTACGC
>JAFAPJ010000539.1 GCA_019247255.1 Methylobacteriaceae bacterium
AAGGCGTCGGACCTGGTCAAGGTCGAGCTTCTCGTGGAGCCGAATGCGATCCGGCCGGGGGACGGCTTCACGGCCGCGGTCCGCCTCACGAGCAAGCCTGGCTGGCACACCTATTGGCGCAACCCGGGCGATTCCGGCCTCGCGACCGAGATCGCCTGGACCCTGCCCGACGGGTTCGCGGCCGGCCCGATCCTCTGGCCCGTGCCCGAGCGCATCCCGGTCAGCCACCTCGTGAATTACGGCTACGAGGGCGAGACGATTCTCCTCACGCGGATCACCGCGCCTTCATCCGCCTCGCCGGGCGGGACCGCGTCGCTCGCCGCGCAGGTCAGCTACCTGGTCTGCGAACGCGAATGCATCCCGGGCGAGGCGAGCCTCACGGCGACGGTACCGGTCGCGAGACCGGGCGACCCGGTCGCGCCCGACCTCGTCGTCCGCGACGCCTTCGAGAGCGCCCGCGCCAAGCTGCCCTCGCCCTCGCCCTGGACTTGGGCCGCGAGCGCAGGGCCGGGCGGCGCGCCCGTGCTCACCGTCGCGGCGCCGGGGCTCGACGCGGGGTCGATCCGCTCTGCCTATTTCTTTCCCTACGACGAGGTCGCGATCGACCACGCGGCCCCGCAGGCGCTCAGCATCGGGCCCGACGGGCTCAAGCTTCAGTTCGAGACGAGCACGGTCGCGACCGGGCCGGTCACCAAGCTCGACGGGGTCCTCGTGCTCGAGGAGGCGCTGGAGGGCGGCGTCTCGCGCCAGGCCTTCGCGCTGGGCGAGCCGCCCGCCCTGGCGACGGGCTCCGCGGCGTCGGCGGGCGCAAAGTCGGCGCCGGCATCCGCGGATCTCTCGCTCACCGCGATCCTGCAGGCGGCCGCGCTCGCATTCCTGGGCGGGCTCGTCCTCAACTTCATGCCTTGCGTGTTCCCGGTCCTGTCCATCAAGGCGATGAGCCTCGTGAAGCATTCGGGCCTGCCGCCCCGCCTCGTGCGGCTGAACGCGCTCGCCTATGGGGGCGGCGTCGTCGCGAGCTTCCTCGCTCTCGCCGGGATCCTTCTGGCGGCCCGGGCCGCCGGGGCCGAGATCGGCTGGGGCTACCAGCTGCAATCGCCCGTGGTGGTCGCGGCACTCGCCTTCCTGATGCTCGGGCTCGGCCTCAGCCTGTCGGGCGTCCTCGAGTTCGGCACGACGTTGGCCGCGCGGAGCGGCGGGGTCGCGGCCCGCGACGGCCTCGCGGGCTCGGCCCTCACCGGGGCGCTCGCGGTCGCGGTAGCGACGCCCTGCACGGCGCCGTTCATGGGTGCGGCGACCGGCTACGCGCTGCTCGCGCCGGCGCCCGTCGCGCTCGCGGTCTTCGCGGCGCTCGGCCTCGGGATGGCGCTGCCCTTCCTGCTCCTCACGATCGCGCCCGGCCTCGCGTCGCGCCTGCCGCGCCCGGGCCGCTGGATGGAGGTCGTGAAGCAGCTCCTCGCGTTCCCGCTCTACGCGACCGCGGCCTGGCTCGTCTTCGTGCTGTCCCGGCAGGTCGGTCCGACCGGGCTTCTCGCGACCCTCGTCGGCGCGGTCGCAGTCGGGTTCGGAGCCTGGTCTCTCCGGTTGGCGCAGGGCGGGGGCGCGGCGGCCCGCTGGGGAGGACGCGGCGGCGCGCTCGCCGCGACGGCGGCGCTTGTCGCGCTTCTCGGCGTGGTCGCGGGCGACCGGGCGGGAGAGCCGGGCGGCGCCGGCACGGCGCTCGCCGCGACGGGTCGCGCGGGCGCGGCCGGCGCCGGCGAAAGCGAGCCCTATACGCAGGCGCGGCTCGATGCCCTTCTGGCGCAGGGCCGCCCCGTCTTCGTCAACCTCACGGCGGCCTGGTGCATCACCTGCGCGGTCAACGAGCGCGTCGCTCTCGCGAGCGAATCCGTGCGCCAAGCCATGGCGGACCGCGGGATCGTCTATCTCAAGGGTGACTGGACGAACCGGAACCCGGAGATCACGAAGCTTCTCGAACGGAGCGGCCGCTCGGGCGTGCCGCTCTACCTGGTCTATGCCGGAAAGGGCGAGCCCGCGATTTTGCCCCAGATCCTGACAGAGGGCATCGTGCTGGACGGCCTCGAGAGGATCGAGGCGACGCCCACCCGGCGGGCGGATCTTTCACCCGACAGGAGATGATCGCATGACGACGAGACGCATGATCCTGGCCGGCGCGGCCATCGCGGGGCTCGCTCTCGCGACCGTCGCGGGAGCGGTGCCCACCGGCCTGACGATCGGCGCGCCCGCGCCGGACTTCACCGCGACGGACGCGAACGGCAAGCCCGTGGCCCTCAAGGACCTGCGCGGCAGGACCGTCGTCCTCGAATGGACGAACGACGAGTGCCCCTTCGTGCGCAAGCATTACGAGGGCAAGAACATGCAGGCGCTCCAGTCCAAATGGACGGGCCGCGACGTCGTCTGGCTCAGCGTCATCTCCTCGCCGCCCGGCGAGCAGGGCTACGCGGACGGCGCCAAGGCGAACCGGCTCACGGCCGAGCGCGGCGCGAAGCCGAGCGCGGTCCTGCTCGATCCCGCGGGCGATCTCGGCCGGCTCTACAAGGCGCAGACGACGCCTCACATGTACGTCATCAAGGCGGACGGTACGCTCGCCTATAGGGGCGGGATCGACGACAGGCCCTCGACCAAGATCGCCGATCTGACGGGCGCGAAGAATTTCGTGGACGCGGCGCTGACCGAGATCGCCGAGGGCAAGCCCGTCTCGGTCACGACGGCGCGGCCTTACGGCTGCTCGGTCAAGTTCGAGTCCTGAGCGAGGCTCGTCGCCCCCGGAGCGCTTCCGGGAGCGCCGCCCGCCGCGAGCCGCACGATTCCGGTCCGGTCGATCGCGGCCGCGAGGTCGCCGACGCGCCGGTCGCCGATCACGAGGTCGGGCGCGATCTCGGCGAGCGGCACGAGCACGAAGGCACGCTCGTGAAGGCGAGGGTGCGGGACGGTCAGGTCAGGTTCGTCGATCGTCCCCTCCGACCACCAGAGGATATCGACGTCGAGCGCGCGGGGGCCCCAGCGCGGCCCCGGCACGCGGCCGAACTCCGTCTCGAGCGCCTTCACGCGGGGCAGGAGCTCGCGCGGGCGGATCGTCGTGGCGAACAGCGCGCAGACATTCAGAAACTCGGGTTGCGCGACCGGCCCCCAGGGCGGCGTCCGGTACAGGGACGAGCGGGCCAGGAGCCGCAAGCCATCGTGTTGGAGCCGGCCCATCGCCCCCTCGATCGCGGCCGCGGGGTCGCCCGCGTTGGCCCCGAAGCCGAGGGCAAGCTCAGCCACGCCCGCGCCGGCGGGTGATCGCGACCCCGACGGTCGCGAAGATCGCGTCGATCGGAGCGCCGGGCTTGCGCACCTCGACCTCGACGATCTCGATTCGCGGGAAGCGCTCGAGGAGCGAGTTCGCGACCGCCTCGGCCGCGGCCTCGATCAGGTTCCAGCGCCGCGCCGTGAAGGCCGCGAGCGCGGCTTCCGTCACCTCGGCATAGGAGACGCCCTTCTCGAGATCGTCCGTGTCGCCGGCCCGCCGCAGATCGAGATGCGCCGTGACGTCCAGCGCAAAACGCTGCCCGAGGGCGGCCTCCTCAGGCAGAAGCCCGTGGCGCGCGACGACTTGCAGGTCGCGCACGAAGATGCGGTCGCTCACGCGGGGGCCGGCCTCCGCTCGGCCGCCCGGAGCGCCGCGACCATGCGGGCCGCCTCGGCATGCGCGGCGACGTCATGGACCCGGATGATGTCCGCGCCGGCGAGCATCGCGTAGGTATCCGCCGCGAGCGTCCCGGCGACGCGCTCGGCGGGCGTCCGGTCCGGCGGGCCGAAGCGGCCCGTGAAGCGCTTGCGCGAAAGCCCGACCAGGACCGGATACCCCTCGGCCTTGAGGCGGGGCAGGGCGGCCAAAGCCTCGAAGTTTTGCTCGAGCGTCTTGCCGAAGCCGAGGCCAGGATCGAGCACGATCGCGTCCTCGCCGACCCCCGCCTCGCGGGCGATCGCGACCGAACGCGCGAGGACGCGCAGGATGTCGTCCACGATGTCGATCGAACGGTCGATCGTCTCGCGATTATGCATGAGGATCGCGCCAGCCCCTGCTTCAGCAGTGACCCTGGCCATGTCCGGATCGCGGCGGAAGCCCCAGACGTCGTTGACGAGCGCCGCCCCGGCCGCAAGCGCACGCTCGGCCACGGAGGCCTTCGACGTGTCCACCGAGATGGGCGGCAGATTTGCCTGGTGCGGCGCGAGGGTCGCGAAGACCGGCGCGAGCCGCTCCCATTCCGCCTCCGCGCCGACCGGCTCGTGGCCGGGGCGGGTCGATTCCGCCCCGAGGTCCAGAAGGTCGGCGCCGTCCCGGACCATCCGGAGGGCGCCCGAAGCAGCCGCCGCGGGATCGTCGTGCAGCCCGCCATCCGAGAAGGAATCCGGCGTCACGTTCACGATCCCCATCACCAGCGCGCGGTCGCCGAGCCGAAGCCGTCCGCCACGGATCGCGAGATGCCGGC
>JAFAPJ010000593.1 GCA_019247255.1 Methylobacteriaceae bacterium
CGCCCGGTCCCCCTCCCCCGTTCCAGGGGAGGAACCCGCGGCAGCCGCCCGCCCGTGGAGACGCCGGCCGCGCTTTCGGGCATGAGGGCGAGGCCTCGCCCGCCGGATCCCGCCTGCTCTCCCGATGACCCGCCCGAGCGTCCCCGTGAGCGCCACCCGCCCCGACGCCCCGCCCGCGCCCGGCACCTTGTTCCTGGTGGTCGGCCCGAGCGGCTCCGGCAAGGACACGCTCCTCGACGGCGCGAAGGCGGCGCTCGCGCCCTCGCGCCGTTTCGTCTTCGCGCGCCGGGTCGTGACGCGCCCGGCCGATGCCGGCGGCGAGGCGCACGAGGCGGTGAGCGAGGCGGAGTTCGCGGCCCGCGACGCCGCGGGCGGGTTCCTCATCGCCTGGGCGGCGCATGGGCTCCGCTACGGCCTGCCAGCCGCCCTCGGCGAAGAGCTCGCGGCCGGCCGCCACGTCGTGGCGAACGGCTCGCGCGCCGCCGCCCCGGCGCTCGCGAGGCGGGTGACGCGGCTTCTGCTCGTGGAAGTCTGGGCGCCGCCCGCGATCCTGGCGGCGCGGCTCGCCGGGCGCGGGCGGGAGGACGCGGCGGCGATCGAGGCCCGGCTCGCCCGGGGCGGGCTCGACCTGCCGCCCGGGCTCCCCGCGATCCGGGTCGTCAACGACGCCGCCCCGGAAACCGGGGTCGCGCGCTTCGTCGCGGCGCTCCGCGAGGCGGCGGGCCTCGCTCAGCCGTAGGCGGCGCGGAGATCAAGCGTCCCCTGGCGGCCGACCGCGTCGTAATGGGTCGTGAGCCAGGTCTCGGCCGCCGCGCGGCCGATGTCGCGCAGCTGGAGGAAGAAGTCCCACTCCGCCTTGAGCCGCGAGGAGGCGGCGAAGCGCTCGAGCGCCCCGTCCCCGCCGATCCGGTGCATCAGCACGCGCTTGTACTGGTCGCGCGAGAGCTTGCCCTCGTCGATGAGCCGCGTCACGAACTCGATGACGCGCAGCTCGCGCAGCAGCCCGGCGTTGAAGTTGATCTCGGTCAGCCGGTTCTGGATCTCCTGCGCGTCGCGCGGGATCTCCTTGCGCTCGATCGGGTTGATCTGCACGAGCAGCACGTCGTCGCTATGCGCGGCGTAGAAGATCGGGAACAGCGCCGGGTTGCCGGAATAGCCACCGTCCCAATAGGCCTCGCCGTCGATCTCGACCGCCTGGAACAGGGTCGGCAGGCAGGCGGAGGCGACGACATGCTCGGGCATGAGCTCGTGCGTCTCGAAGATCTTGATCTTGCCCGTGCGCACGGACGTCGCCGAGATGAAGAGCTTCACCTCGCTCGCCCGCAGGCGCTCGAAATCGACCGTCCGGGCCAGGAGGTCGCGCAGCGGATTGATGTCGAGCGGGTTCGTTTGGTACGGGCTCACCTGCTGCTGCAGGAACTCGAACCAGAGGCTCGCGGCCCCGCCCGGCGACCAGAACGTGAAGAGCCGGTCGAAGATGCCGCGCTGCGCGTCGCTGAGGTCGCCGTCGTAGCTGATCTGCCGCCAGAAGCGCTCGAGCGTCGCGCGCGCCTCGTCCGCCCCGCCCGCGATCCAGCCCGAGACGAGCAGCACCGCGTTGACGGAGCCGGCCGAGGCGCCGCTGATCGCCTCGATGCCGAGGCGGCTGTCCTCGAGGAGCTTGTCCAGCACCCCCCAGGTGAAGGCGCCGTGCGCGCCCCCGCCCTGGAGCGCGAGCGAGATCGGCTTGTCGAAGCGTGGCCCCATGAGCCCCGTGAGGGCCGGGGCCGGACCCGGCTGGCCGGTCATTCCGCGGTCCAGCCGCCGTCGACCGAGATGTTGGCGCCCGTGATCTGGGCGGCCGCGTCCGAGCAGAGGAAGAGCGCGAGCGCCGCGACCTGCTCGACCGTCACGAATTCCTTGGTCGGCTGCGCCTCGAGCAGCACGTCGTGGATGACCTGCTCCTTCGTGAGGCCGCGCGCCTTCATGGTGTCGGGGATCTGCTTCTCGACGAGCGGCGTCCAGACATAGCCCGGGCTGATGCAGTTCGCCGTGATCTTGTGGGTCGCGAGCTCGAGCGCGACCGTCTTCGTGAGGCCCGCGATCCCGTGCTTCGCGCTCACATAGGCGGACTTGAACGGCGAGGCGACGAGCGAATGGGCCGAGGCCGTGTTGCTGATGCGGCCCCAGCCGCGCTTCTTCATGCCGGGCACGGCCGCGCGGATCGCGTGGAAGGCGGAGGAGAGGTTGATCGCGATGATCTGGTCCCACTTCTCGACCGGGAACTCCTCGATCGGCGAGACGAACTGGACGCCCGCGTTGTTGATGAGGATGTCGGCCGAGCCGAGCTCGCGCTCCGCCGTCGCGACCATCGCGGCGATCTCGGCCGGCTTCGACATGTCGGCCGGCGAGTAGACCGACTTCACCCCGAAATCGCTCTCGATCTTCGACCGCTCGGCCTCGATCGCGGCCGCGTCGCCGAAGCCGTTGATGAGCACGTGCGCGCCCTCGGCCGCGAGGGCCCGGGCATAGGCGAGGCCGATCCCGCTCGTGGAGCCGGTGACGACGGCGACCTTGTTGGCGAGTGAGGGCATGAGGAAGCGTCCTGCTGCAATGCGGCAAACGCCTAATGCGAAGCGGGACGGGAGTCACGGGCGGGGGAGCACGCGAGTCACGGGTGGAGCGGAGAGGCCGCTTCACCACGCCCCGCTCGCCTTCAGCCGCACGAGTTCCCCATGCTTGCGCTGAGCGTCGGGAAGACTGCCGTACTTCAGGGATTCCGTGCAGGCCGCAAGGGCGCGCTCCAAGCTCTTCAGCTCCATAAGGGCGAAACACAGATTGTTGTATGCCACGGCAACGTCGGCTCGCGCCGTGATCTTCGGGTCGTACAGATAGCGAAACTGTTCCAGCACCTGCCGGGCGGAGCTGAGATCGGATCCCCCGAAATGGATCATGCTCAGGGCGATCGCGGCCTTGGCGCGCAGATCGCTCTCGGAACCTGCCACGAGGAGGAAGTCGGAGGTCGCGCCCGCGACATCGCCGAGCTCCCGTTTGGCATGACCGCGCCAGTAGCGGACATTCATGTCGGCCGGCTTGTCCTCGACCGCGTCGGTGCAACGTTCGACAGCCGATCGAAATTCCTTGAGGCGGATGTAGCCGTAGCAAGCGAGCGAGCTGACGTCGAAGCCGCCTCCCGCACGCGTCCCGACCTCAGCGGAGGCGATGCTGTCCTCGGACTCCCCGACGGCATATGCGGTCCGAGCCAGCCATTGAGACACGAGAGCGACCGCGCCAATCCGTTCCTCGTCCGTGATGCTGGCATCCGCGTTCAGGTCGGAAAGCGCCTGCCTCGCCTTCTTGGAGGCGTTCATGTAGAAGCCTTCGACGTACCAAGATTTCGCGACCGCGAGGTCGATGATGTAGTCGCTTCGTCCAGTATCTATTCGGTCGAGAGCGGTGTCACTCCCGAGGGTGGTGGCCAGGTGCTGAAGAAATGGTGCGGTGGACGAGCCAGCATCGCCGATTCCGAGGATTTCGTCGAGGAGTTGCCAGATCGCCTCTCGGTACTCCGCCCTGTTCGTCTTGTCGTAGAGCTTCATGCCCGCGAGAAGCTGCGCCTCGAAGCCCTCCGGGCTCGTGCTTCGAACAGCATCGGCGATGCACCGCTCCCGCTCGCCATTCTGGCGAGACGTGGACCAGCAGGCGACGGCTGCGGCATCCAGCAGATATCGGTAAAGGTTCAGGCTCAGCAATTTCAGCGGCGATCCGTCTCCTGCCGGCGCGGCATAGAGCTCGACGAACGCCCGCATCGCCTCCAACGACCCGCCCCATTTCGGCTGCAGCATAGCGAGAGCTGCGTCGTAGAGCCTGTAATAGGTGGGGTGCCGCTTCTGTGCCGCGTCGAAGGCTGCCGGAAGCCTCTCGAGCTGCCCGAGATACCGGAGCGTCCTCAGTTTCAGCAGGAAAGGATAAGGGTTCGTCCCGTCGCGCTCGATCGCTTGGTCGGCATCCTCGGCCGCTCTGGCGAAGGAACGCGAGGATGCTTCGAGGTGCTCCGGCAGGACATCCTGGCTGAAGCGGACCCCTCGTACGAAGCGACCTTCATCGAGACGATGTTGCGCCCTGACGAGAATGGGAACGGGATCCCGGCCGGCCTGCGCGACCCATTCGTCCAGACGTGTCCCGAAGGCAGGGTCGGTGACGTCGGGGATGGCGGCGATGAAGTCCTCGAAAGGGAAGAAGCGCCAGCCCTGGAGCTTGCTGTCGGAGAGAACCTGCCCGGCGATGTCCCGGGCGAGCCTGAAGTCACCCCGCCGTATCGCCTCCCGGGTGCGACGAGCCTTCTCGCTCGTCGATTCGGCTTGGCGCGGCGGAAGCCTGAGCTCGACGGCTCTCTGAACGACCAGTTCGGCGATCCGGTCGGCGTGCGCAGCGGCGTTGGCGTCCGACGACGACCCGATGGCACCCAAGCCGATCAACGCGGCCGAGAGAAGCCTTCCTGCTCTGGACGGATGATTGCTCATGACCTCGCCAGCCCCGCACGTCGGACGCGTAACCGTGTGAGACCTAATCGCTAAGTTGTCCGCTCTGCTCGCCGGTCAAATTTGACCGAAGCCGCCCGTTTCGCGCCCGGCAGAGCGCGGGCCACAAGCAGCTTGACCCGATCGGTTGCCGCCACTGGGGCGTCCTCGAGTGGCGGGTCGGCGGCTCGTCGCCAGCCACAGGAGGGTCGCGATTGATCTCTTGACCGGTCAGTTACTTCCAGCTTTCTGGCGGCGATGCCCGGGCGAGCCGGGCCGGGCAAGACGGACGATCGATCTTGAAGTGGCTTCTTCTCCTGATCCCCTGCCTCGGGGCGATCGCGGCACCCTTCTACAATAGCATCGAACCGAGGCTCTTCGGCTTCCCGCTCTTCTACTGGTTCCAGCTGCTCCTCGTGCCGGTCTCGGCGCTCTTCATCTACATGGTCTACGCGGGAGAGCGTCGGTGATCGACAAGCTGAACTGGCCGGCCGCCGCCGTCTTCGTCTTCTTCTTCGTCCTCGTCACGGTGCTCGGGTTCATCGCCGGGCGGTGGCGCTCCGGCGACCTCAGCGACCTGCACGAATGGGGCCTCGGCGGCCGGCGGTTCGGCGCGTGGGTGTCGTGGTTCCTGATCGGCGGCGACCTCTACACGGCCTACACCGTCATCGCCGTGCCGGCCGTCGTCTACGCGGTCGGCGCCTACGGCTTCTTCGCCGTCCCCTACACGATCCTGATCTATCCGCTGCTCTACGTCACCTTCCCCCGGCTCTGGAGCGTCACGCACCGGCGCGGGTACCTGACGGGCGCGGACTTCATCCTCGGGCGCTACGGCAACAAGTGGCTCGAGCTCGCCGTCGCCTTCACGGGCATCCTGGCCACGATGCCCTATATCGCGCTCCAGCTCGTCGGCATGGAGAAGGTGATCCAGGCGCTCGGCTTCGAGGGCCAGGGGATCTACGCGCATCTTCCGCTGACGGTCGCGTTCCTGATCCTCGCGCTCTACACCTACAAGAGCGGGCTCCGGGCGCCGGCCATGATCGCCTTCGTCAAGGACATCATGATCTACACCTTCGTGCTCGTGGCGGTCATCGTGGTGCCCTACAAGCTCGGCGGCTACGGCGCGATCTTCGACCTCGCCGGGCAGGCGCTCGACAAGAAGGCCGCGGCCTCGAGCGGCAAGCTCGCGGCGGGCGTGACGCTCAAGCCCGCGCAGGTGATGCCTTACATCACCCTGGCGATCGGGTCGGCGATGGCGCTCTTCATGTACCCGCATTCGCTCACGGGCATCCTGTCGGCCTCGGGGCCCGACGCGATCCGGCGCAACGCCATCGCGCTTCCGGCCTACTCGCTGGTGCTCGGCCTCATCGCGCTCATGGGCTACATGGCGCTGGCGGCGGGCGTGCAGGTGTCCAATCCGCAGGACGCGGTCCCGCAGCTCTTCCTCAAGCTGTTCCCGGACTGGTTCGCGGGCTTCGTCTTCGCGGCCATCGCGATCGGCGCGCTCGTTCCGGCGGCCGTCATGTCGATCGGCGCGGCCAACACCTTCACGCGCAACGTCTGGAAGCCGTTCGTCAATCCGGGCATGACGCCG
>JAFAPJ010000595.1 GCA_019247255.1 Methylobacteriaceae bacterium
GCGATCGGCGGCGGCTTCACCTGGGGCAGCGCGCTCCTGCGCTGGTGAGCGGCGGCTCCCGCCGCCTCCGATTGTGGCGTCTCGGCCATTGACCGGGCCCTGGCGCGGGAATAGCTCTCGCGACCATCAGGTTACCGACCTCATCGCGCGGGGGCATCGATGGCGGGGCGCACGGTCACGCGCGCGGATTTGAGCGAGGCCGTGTACCAGAAGCTGGGTCTGTCGCGGACGGAATCCTCCGCGCTGGTCGAGAAGGTCCTCGACGAGATCTGCAGCGGCCTGTCGCGCGGCGAGACCGTGAAGCTATCCTCCTTCGGGACCTTCCTGGTGCGCAGCAAGGGGCAGCGGATCGGCCGTAATCCGAAGACGGGCGTCGAGGTGCCGATCGAGCCGCGCCGCGTGATGGTGTTCAAGCCGTCGAACGTACTTAAGGCGCGCATCAACGGGAACGCGGTCGGCAGCGGCGCGGACCAGGACTGAGCGATGCTCAAGAGCCCCGACGCCTTCCGGACGATCAGCGAGGTGGGCGATGAGCTCGACCTGCCCCAGCATGTGCTGCGCTTCTGGGAGACCCGCTTCCCGGCGATCCGCCCGCTGAAGCGCGGCGGGGGCCGGCGCTATTACCGTCCTGAGGACGTGGATCTCCTCAAGGGCATCCGCCACCTGCTCTACGGCCAGGGCTACACCATCAAGGGCGTCCAGCGGATCATCCGCGAGGACGGGCCGCGGGCCGTGCAGGCGATCGGGCGCGGCGAACGCACCGCCCCCCGCCCGAGCACGAGCGCGGGCGACCGCGACGAGGATCCGAGGGATTTCGCGTCCGAGCCGGGCGAGGAGGATGCGCTTGACGCGCCGCGCACCGACCCGGACACGCCCGCGCCGGTCTACGTGATCGGCGGCGGGCTGTCCCGCGAGGATGCGGCGCGCTTGCAGGCCGCGCTCGCCGAGCTCGTCGAATGCGAGCGCATCATCGGCACGCTCTCCGCCGAGTGAACCCCGGCGAAGCGGACCGATCGTTCAGGCCGCCTCTTTGCGCTGACCCTCGGCGGCGATGCGCGCCATTGTCTGCTCGACATGGCGGGAGAAAACCTCCTGCGCCGGCCGCTGCCCCGAGAGGTCGATCTCCGGAGCCATCGGGCCTTCGGTCCGGACCCCGAGCGCCATGACCTTGAGGGCTTTCCAGGGCCGCTTCACGGCGTCCATGACGGCCGTCGCCTCGTAGCCCGAATGGACCATGCAATCGGCGCACTTCTCGTAGGCGCCGGTGCCGTAGGAATCCCAATCGGTCGTGTCCATCAGTTCGCGGTAGCTCTTCGCGTAGCCTTCGCCGAGGAGATAGCAGGGCCGCTGCCAGCCGAAGACCGTGCGGGTGGGCTTGCCCCAGGGCGTGCAGCGGTAGTTCTGGTTCCCGGCCAGGAAGTCGAGGAAGAGCGGCGACTGGTTGAAGCGCCAGCGCTTGCCCTTGCCGCGCGCCAGGATGCCCCGGAACAGCTCCTTCGTCTTGCGGCGGGTCAGGAAGTGCTCCTGGTCCGGCGCGCGCTCGTAGGCGTAGCCGGGCGAGGTCATGATGCCGTCCACGCCGAGCGCCATCACCTCGTCGAAGAAGCGGCCGACGCGGTCGGGATCCGCCCCGTCGAAGAGCGTGCAGTTGATGCTGACCTGGAAGCCCCGGGCCTTCGCGGCTTTGATCGCCTCGACCGCCCGATCGTAGACGCCCCCCTGCGAGACGGCGTGATCGTGCATCGCCTTGTCGCCGTCGAGATGCACGTCCCAGGTGAAGGACGGGTGCGGCTTGTATTGATCGAGCTTCTTCTCGAGAAGGAGCGCGTTCGTGCAAAGGATCACGTACTTGCCCTTGGCGAGCACGCCCTCCACGATCCGCGGCATGTCCTTGTGCAGCAGCGGCTCGCCGCCCGCGATCGCGACGACGGGCGCGCCGCATTCGTCGACGGCCCCGAGGCAATCCTCCAAGGACAGGCGCTGGTTCAGGATGGGGGTCGGGTAGTCGATCTTCCCGCATCCGGCGCAGGCGAGGTTGCAGCGAAACAGCGGCTCCAGCATCAGCACGAGCGGGTACCGCTTGCGCCCGGCAAGATGCTGCCGGACCACGTAGGTGCCAATCTTGGCCTGCTGACGAAGCGGAATGCCCATCGGGTGCCCTCGACGCGAATGCGAAGTCGGCTTCACGTTTTGAGACGGACGGCCTTTCTGTCAATGGGAGCGCATGCCCTCCTCCCGCAGCGCACGAGATTCATCGCCGACCGCGTCCTCCGGGCCACAGCGCCCGGCTCCGCGGGTGCGCCGCGCACCGCTCCAGGAGCGCAGCGCCGAGACGGTCCATAAGATCGACGAGGCGACCTCGCGCCTGCTCGGCCAGGGGGTGTCGGTCGAGGAACTGACGACCTCGCAGATCGCCGGGGAGGCCGGCGTGTCGGTCGGCGCGCTCTACCGCTTCTTTCCCGACAAGCAGGCGATCGTCGATTCGCTCGCCCTGCGGCGCCTCGGCGAGTTCCAGGAGGGGCTCCTCGCCGAACTCGCGCCCTGCCTGTTCTCCTCGACGGGCCCGGCGCTCCTCGGCCGCGTGATCGACGCCTTCGTGGCCTTCCTCGACGCTAATCCCGACTTCCGCACTCTGGCCTATGGCGGCCGGCACATCAGCCGGGGCGCCCGCGAGGAGAATGCGAGCCAGGAGGGCGGCGCGACGGTCCTCGTCAAGCGCTTCATGATCGACGTGCTCGGCGTGCCGGACACGCCCGATCTCGACCTGAAGCTGCGGGTCGCGGTCGAGGCCGGGGACGGGCTTCTCGCCTTCGCGCTTGAGCAGAAGGACCGGGCCCGCCGAGCCGCCGTGATCGGCGAGATGAAGCGGATGCTCTCGACCTACCTGTTCGGTTGACCCGGCCCGGCTGCGGCCGGTCTTCCGGGGCTCAATCCGTCAGCACCCGCGCCTCGTCCGGCAGCATGATCGGAACCCCGTCGCGGATCGGATAGGCGAGGCCCGCCCCGCGGCTGACGAGCTCCTGCGCGGCGGCATCGTAGTCGAGCCGGCCCTTGGTGAGCGGGCAGACCAGGATCTCGAGGAGCCTCGGGTCGACGCGGGCGGGCTCCCGCCCCTGATCCGCGGGCGGGTCCGGCTCGCTCATTGCAGCGGCCGCTGCGTCGGCGCGCTTTCGCGAGCAAGCTCGATCTCGGTCAAGGCGATCAGCGTCTCGGCCCTGGTCTTCAGGTCGGGCGCCTGCAGCAGCGCCTGCTTCTCGCGCCCGCCGAACGGGGCGAGCATCGAGAGCGCGTTGACCAGCATCTCGTTCGAGGCCTGCTCGACGTTCTCCCAATCGAAGGTCACGCCCGTGGCGTCCGTGAACTTGCGCAGCGCCGCGAGCACGCCCGGCCGGTCGACGTCCTCCTCGCCGGACCCCACCCGGAAATCCTCGGCGAAGGCCGCGTAGGAGACCTTGGCCTGCCGGAACGGGGTCAACGCGCTCAGCTCCTCGACGAGCTCGAAACGCGCGACGCCCGCGAGCGCCACGATATAGCGGCCGTCACCGGTCTCCGCGAACTGGACGACGCGGCCCGCGCAGCCGACCGCGTAGAGCTTGGGCCGGGTGGCCGCCATGCCGCCGTCCGGCTGGATCATGCCGATGATGCGCTCGCCCCGGATCGCGTGATCCACCATCGCGAGGTAGCGCGGCTCGAAGATGTTGAGCGGCATCCGGCCCCGGGGCAGGAGGAGCGCGCCCTCGAGCGGGAAGATCGGGATGACGTCCGGCAGGTCGGCCGGCCCCTGGTAGATCACGTTCATGCGTGCCGGCTCCCTACCGGAACAGGACGGAGGACAGCTTCTTGCGGCCGGACACCGTCGCCGGCTCGGTCGGGCCCCACGCCTCGAAGAATTGTACGATCTGCTTGCGCGCCCCGTCCTCGTTCCAGGTCCGGTCGCGCTTCACGATCTCGATCAGGTGGTCGACCGCTGCTTCCCGCTGGTTGCGCGCGTTGAGCGCGAGCGCGAGATCGAAACGGGCCTGGTGGTCCGCCGGATCGGCGGCGAGCCGCCGTTCGAGGTCCACGGCGTCGCCGAGCGATCCCGCCTGCTCGGCAAGCTCGATCGCCGCGCGGGCGCCGGCGATCTCCGGGCTCGTCGCCTTGGCGGGCGGGGCCATGTCGAGGAAGCGCCGCGCTCCCTCGAGGTCGCCGAGCTCGAGATGAAGCTTCGAGAGCGCCGCGATCGCCACGATGTTCTCCGGCTCCTCGGCGAGGACGGCCGCGTAGAGCTCGGCCGCGCCCCCCGCGTCGCCCGCCGCGGCACGCTCGGCCGCCTCGGCGAGCGCCGCCTCGATCGGGCTCTCTCCCATCAGTCCGGCCACGCGCTCGATGAAGGCCTTTACCTGGCTCTCGGGCAGGGCGCCCATGAAGCCGTCGACCGGCTGACCGCGATCGAAGGCGAAGACGGCCGGGATCGACTGGATGCCGAGCTGGCCGGCGATGGAGGGATGCTCGTCGATGTTCATCTTGACGAGCTTGACGCGGCCGCCCGCGGCCGCGACCGCCTTCTCGAGGATCGGGGTCAGCTGCTTGCAGGGCCCGCACCAGGGCGCCCAGAAATCCACCAGCACCGGCTGCTTCATCGACTCGGCGATGACGTCCTGGCGGAAGCTGTTGGTCGTCGCGTCCCTGACGAGGGCGTCCGTCGCGGGGGCGGGGGTCAACTCTTGCATCGGCGGGAACTCGGGGTCTTTCGGGGAACCGGGAAAAAGATGGGGCGTGTCCGGCGCTTATGCCAGCCGCCTCACGCCTCGGGCGGCGCCGGCAGCGCGACGA
>JAFAPJ010000663.1 GCA_019247255.1 Methylobacteriaceae bacterium
TTATGGGGAGGAGCGGATCACCCCGCCGCGGATCGCCGCCGTCGGGCTCGGCATCGTCGGGCTCGCAGTTCTGTTCCTGCCGCAGATGTCGGGCCTCGAGGACGCGAGCGCCGTGCCCGGTCTCGTCTCGGTCGCGATCGGGACCGCGTCCTATGCCTGGGGGGCCGTCATCTCGCGTCCGCTCGTGCGCGAGCTGCCGCCGGCCTCGATCGCGTTCTGGGAGACGTTTCTCGGCGGCCTGGCGCTGATCCCGCTCGCGATCGGGATCGAGGGCTGGCATCCCGAACGCTACGCGAACTTCGTCCACGATCCCGTGGCGATCGGCTCGCTCGCCTTCATGATCGTGTTCGGCTCGCTCACCGCCTTCACGATCTATCTCTGGCTCCTGCGCGACTGGGGCGCCTTCCGGGCCGGCCTCTACGCCTTCGTCAGCCCGGCGATCGCCGTCCTGGTCGGGACGCTCTACGGCGGGGAGGCCTTCGGCTGGACGGAGCTCGTCGGCATGGCCGCGATGTTCGCCGCGACCTTCCTGGCGATGGCGCCGGCCCGGTCCGCGCGGACCTCCGCCGCGTCAGGCTGAGGTCGCGGGCGGCGCGGTCCGGGGCGCCGGCCTCACCGCGACGCGGGGCGGCTCGGGGGGCGCCGTCGGGAGCGGGGGGATCGAGGTCGAGGGCATGCGGGCCCGCCAGGCCTGGACGAGCCTGGCGCGCTCGAAGAGCAGCACCACCACGATCGCGATCGCGAACGGGATCAGGAGGTAGAAGAGGCGGAACACGAGGAGCGCCGCGAAGACCTGCGCCTTCCCGATCTCCGGCATGGCGGCGAGAAAGATCACCTCGAACACGCCGAGGCCGCCGGGCGCGTGCGAGGCGAGCGCCGCCGAGAAGGAGGCGAGGAACACCGCGAGCACGACGATGAAGCCGGGGTTCCCGGCTTCGGGCAGCGCGAAATAGATGATGCCGGCCGCCCCGATGAGCTCGAGGGGCGCCGCGATGAGCTGCCGGACCATGATGGCGGGCCGCGGATATTCGAGCTTGAACGACCGGATGTGCAGCGGCTTGAGGTGGAGGACCGAGCCGATCACGTAGAGCGCCACGAAGGCGAGGAGAGCGAGGCCGACGACGCGCGCCGTGGTCGGGTTCGTGAGCGCACCCGGAACAAGCCCTTCGAGCCGGGTCAGGAGCGCGGGATCGATCGTGAGGACGAGGCCGCCGAGCAGGATGGTGCCGAGCCCGAAGGTGAAGGAGCAGAGCGCGACCAGGACCGCGACCTGGGCGGCCGAGAGGCCCTTGGCGCTGTAGGCTCGATAGCGCACGAGGGCGCCGGAAAAGACGGAGGCTCCGATGTTGTGCGACAGCGCGTAGGTGGTGAAGGAGCAGGCCGAGACGAAGATCCAGGAGATGTGGCGCACACCCAGATGCAGCAGCGCGATCCGGTCGTACCAGGCGAGCGCCGCATAAGCCACGAGCGTCGCACCGGCTGCGAGCAGGAAGCGATGGCTTGAGATCGCCGCCAGGCTGTCCTTGATCTTGTCGATCGACAGATCAGGGTTCTGGAATTCCTTGTAGAGCAGCCAGCCCGAGATCACGACGGCCGCAAGGCCGATGATCGGCCAAACGACTTCCTTCAGGTTCTTCATCTTCGTCCGACCGATGGTCTCGGGGAGTGGCCGGCGCGTCTGTGCCCGACGCGCCAAAGGCCGGCAAGGGCCGGCGCACTCGCCTTTAGACCGGAGCCAGATGACGAGAATGCGGCGCTCGCCGAAGCGCTCCGTCCGGCTGGCCTAGATCCCGCGATGGCAGAGCCAATCGAGCACGGTGCGGGCTGTCCCGTCGGCGCTGACGTCGAGCATCAGGAAATGCCCGCCGCCCGGCACGTAATCCTGGGCGGCCCCGTGATAAAGCGCGGTTCGCAGGGCGGAGAGCGGCCAGACGAGCAGATCGGCCGTGCCGTTGACGACGAGCGTCGGCAGGCCGGCCGACCAGGCGGGAATGATCGGCCGAGGGAGGTGAGCCTCGGCGAGCGCGCGCGGCGATTCTGGCACCATGCGGGCCGCGTGGCGTAGCGCCTCGGCCGGCGGAACGCCCTGGCCGAAGAGGAGGCCGAGATGCGCGCTGCCCGTGACCGCGCGGGAATTGCTGAGCGCGGAGCCGACCGCGTCGAGCCAGATCCGGGGCTCGGTCAGCGCGAGGGTCGGGCCGATGAGCGCGAGCCCGTCCGCCGGGAGCGAGCCCATCAGCACGAGGCCGCCGAGCGGCACGTGCCCGATCAGGCACTGCGCCAGGAAACCTCCCAGCGAATGGCCGATCAGCACCGGCCGGTCGCCGACCTCGGCGAGCGCGGCGCGCAGGTCGGCCAGGAGGTCGTCGAGCCCCGCGCGGCGCAGCTCCGGTCCGCCCTCGCTCGCCCCGTGCCCGCGCAGGCTGACCGCCGCGGCGCGCCGTCCCCGGCGAGCGAAGAAATCGAGCATGCCCTCTTCCCACGACCAGGCGCCCGTGAAAGCGCCGTGCACGAAGAGGAGCGGCGCGCCGGAGCTCCCGCCGGCCGGGCGCGCTTCGACCCATTCGAGCGCGGGCTGTCCGGCACGCCTCAGCTGACGGCGCTCGGTCACGATCTCGGCGGGAGACCATGGCGTGGCGGCGCGTTGGAGCTCGCTCATCCTCATTCCTGATATGGCGGTGGCGCCCCGGCCGAAGGGGCCTCGGAAGCCGGTGGCCAACGCGGCCGGTCGCGCTTAGGTTCTTGGCCGACGGAAGGATCGTCCGATTGACCGCTCGCCTCAAGACGGAGTCGCCGGCCGAGATGGACGGCCTCGTCGAGCTGCCACCCGGCAAGATCGCGGCGATCGCCACCTATCTCGAGCTGGAGCGGTCGGCCCGCCCCGCGCCGAGCGCCTGGCCGGCCGGGCTCGCGCTCGAGCCGCTCGCGGGCGACCTCGCGCGCTACCGCGCGATCTACGGCGAGGTCGGCCGACCCTGGCTCTGGTTCAGCCGGGTCGCGATGCGGGATCGCAAGCTCGCCGCGATCCTCGACGACCCCGCGGTCGAGCCGCTCGCGCTCACGCGCGACGGGCGGGACATCGGCATCCTCGAGCTCGACTTCCGGACGCGCCCCGATTGCGAGCTCGCGTTTCTCGGCCTCGTGCCGGGTCTGCACGGCCAGGGTCTGGGCCGGCGTCTCCTCGCGGAGGCGATCGCCCGCGCCTTCTCGCGCCCGATCGAGCGGCTCTGGCTTCACACCTGCACGCTCGATCATCCGGCCGCCCTGCGGCTCTATCTCGCGGCCGGCTTCCGGCCGTACCGCCGGGCGATCGCGATCGCGGACGATCCGCGCCTCGCCGGGCTCCTGCCGCGCGACGCCGGAGCGGGCTACCCGATCGTCGCGTAGCCGTCAGGCGCGCAGCGCACGAGCGAGGCCGATTCCGTCGAGGGTCGCCTGCTCGCGGGCGGCTTCCGCCATGCGGTCGGCCGCGCGCTCGCGGCTGTCGAGCACCTCGACCTTCTTCAGCGCTTCGAAGGCCTCGCCGAGCTCGGCCTGAGCGTCCGCCAGCTGCATCTTGAGGTCCTCCGCCGAGCGCTTGAGGTTGTCGCGCCGCGTCCGGGCGGCCTTGGCGTAGGTCGGGTAGGCGAAATGCGCGACGTCGGCGATGCCCGAGCGCTGCTCCTCGGCCGCGATCTCGCGGTCGAGGTCGGTCGCCATGCGGTCGAACTCCGCGATCATGGCTTCGATCTGAGACACGCGGCGGCGCTTCTCGTCGACCTGAAACCGTTTGAGGCGGATGAGCGTCTCCCGGGACTTCATGCGTTACCTACTCCACCCGACCGACGCGGACGGCAGTTCTGTCAACCGGCGCCGATGATCTCCGCGAGGCGGGAGTAACCATCGGCAATGGAGGTTGACTCTTCCTTACGTTGGCCGAGGAAGGCCTCGAGCTGTGGCATCAGCGCCACAGCCTCGTCGACTTCGGCCGAGGCGCCGGCCCGGTACGCGCCGAGACGGATGAGCTCCTCCATGTCGGCGTAGGTCGCCAGGACCTGCCGGGCCTTGCGGACCGTGCCGTAGAAGGCCGGGTCGCAGGAGCGCGGCATCGTGCGGGACACGGAGCGCAGCACGTTGATCGCCGGATAACGTCCCCGCTCGGCGATCTCGCGGGTCATCACGATATGGCCGTCGAGGATGCCGCGCACGGCGTCCGCGACCGGCTCGTTGTGGTCGTCGCCCTCGACGAGGACCGTGAAGAGGCCCGTGATCGTGCCCTCGCCGGAGCCCGGGCCCGCCCGTTCGAGAAGCCGCGGCAGCTCCGTGAAGACGGTGGGCGTGTAGCCCTTCGCGGTCGGCGGCTCGCCCGCCGCGAGCCCGATGTCGCGCTGGGCCATGGCGAAGCGGGTGACCGAATCCATGAGGCAGAGCACCGCGAGCCCCTGGTCGCGGAAATATTCGGCCAGCGCGAGCGTCAGATAGGCCGCGTTGCGGCGCATCAGCGACGGCTCGTCCGAGGTCGCCACGACCACGACCGAGCGGGCGAGGCCCTCCGGCCCGAGGTCGTCCTGGAGAAATTCCTGCACCTCGCGGCCGCGCTCGCCGACGAGCCCGATCACCGCGACGTCGGCCCGCGTGAAGCGCGCCA
>JAFAPJ010000257.1 GCA_019247255.1 Methylobacteriaceae bacterium
GCGAACGGGCTTCTGTCCATCGAGATTGCCCGGCCCAATCCGACGCGGACCGCCCGACGGATCGAAATCGGGTCGCGCGAGTAACTCCTAGCCGCTCGAAAGGAGGGCTTCACGTCTGACATGAACGGCCGGCCCAGCGCCGGCACCCTGGATCCTGGCGCTCTCGCCGCCCTCGGCGAAGGCGAGATCGCCTACGTGAAGCCGATGAGCTCGGACGAGGTGCGCCGCCTCTTCCCGCAGGCGCCCGAGCTCGCGCCCGGCCTTGCGCTCTTCGCGCTCCTGTCCGCGAGCGGAACGCCGATCCTGCTCACGGATTCGCGCGATGCCGCGCTGGCGAACGCCTGGGCGCACGACCTGCACACCGTCAGCCTGAACTGACCGCCATCCGCTCGACCGCACGAACTAGGCGGTCGAGATCCTCGGGGCGGGACAGGCGGTGGTCGCCGTCCTTCACGAGGGTGAGCTGCACGCCCTCGCCGGGCAGATGCTCGACGAGCCGCAGCGCGTGCTCCCATGGCACGTCGGGGTCGCACATGCCCTGCAGAACGTGGATCGGGCAGCCGACCTCGATCGCGCTCTCGAGCAGGAGGTGTCGGCGGCCGTCCTCGATGAGGGCGCGGGTGATCGGATAAGGGTCTTCCGAATAGAGCGACGGGCGCAGGTAGACGCCGCGCTCGATGATCTCGGCTCGGACAGCCTCCGGGAAGCAATCCCACATGAGCCGTTCGGTGAAGTCGACGGCCGGCGCGACTAGCACGAGGCCGGCCGGCGCGCGGTCCGGAGCCTCACGCCGCAGGTGTCGTGCGAGGAGGAGCGCGAGCCAGCCGCCGAGGGAAGAACCGACGAGAATGGGCCGCGTCGCCTGTCGGTCGGCGAGGGCCGCGGCCGCATCCTCGAGCCAGCGGCTGATCGTGCCGTCCTCGAAGCGCCCGCCGGATTCGCCGTGGCCCGAATAGTCGAAGCGCAGGAAAGCGCGGCCCGTCCGGCTCGCCCAGCTGTCGAGCGCCTCGGCCTTCGTGGCCCGCATGTCCGAGCGTAGACCTCCGAGCCAGACCACGATCGGCGCCGCCCCCGGCCGCGACAAGGCCGCGATCGTGCGCGCATCCTCGCCCTCGCCGACCCGAATCGCGTGCTGCATGCTTAACCCGCCCTCAACTCCGCGCCCCCACTCTGACGGGCACGCCCTCCTATACGCGTGAGCCGCGCTCTGCGACCGAAGCCTGTCTTTCCGCGCGCCTCCGCGCATCCGCTCGCCGGCCGCACGATCCTGCAGATCATCCCGGAGCTCGACGCCGGAGGCGCCGAGCGGACCGCGATCGACGTGGCGCGCGGGCTCGCGAGCGTCGGGGCGCGGGCGATCGTGGCCAGCACCGGCGGCCGACTCGTCGGCGAGCTGCAGGCGCAGGGCGGCATCTGGGCGCCCTTCCCGGCCGCGACGAAGAACCCGCTCGCGATGCTCAGGAACGTGCGCCGCCTCGCCCGCCTCGCCCATGACGAGCGCGCGGCGCTGATCCATGCCCGCTCGCGCGCCCCCGCCTGGGTCGCCCTCGGAGCCGCGCGCGCGCTCGGGCTCCCATTCGTCACCACCTATCACGGGAGCTATAGCGGCCGCTCGGCCCCGAAGCGGCTCTACAATTCCGTCATGGCGCGCGGCGACGCCGTGATCGCCAATTCGAGCTTCACGGCGCGCGCTATCGGATCCCTGTACCCTTGGGCAGGCGAGCGCGTCCGGGTGATCCACCGCGGCACCGACCTCGTCGCCTACGCGCCGGCCGCGGTCCCACCTCAGCGGGTCGACGGGCTTCGGCGCAGTTGGGGCGTCGCCCCGCACGAGCGGGTCGTGCTCCTGGCCGCCCGGATCACGGCCTGGAAGGGGCATCGCGTGCTCATCGAGGCCGCTGCGCAACTTCGGGATCGCGGCCTCACAGACGTCGCCTTCATCCTCGCGGGCGATCCGCAGGGCCGGGACGGCTTCGCGAAGGAGCTCGACCGACGGATCGCGGATGCGCGGCTGCAAGGCGTGGTGCGCAGGGTCGGCCATTGCACGGACATGCCGGCGGCCTTCCTGGCGGCCTCCGTCGTGACCGTGCCGTCGGTCGAGGCGGAGGCGTTCGGCCGCTCGGCCGTCGAGGCGCAGGCGATGGGCATTCCGGTCGTCGTGTCCGATCTCGGCGCCGTGCCCGAGACGGTGCTGGCGCCGCCCGACCACCCGGTCGCCGCCCGGACCGGATGGCGCGTCCCGGCGGGCGATGCTGGGGCGCTCGCCGACGCGATCGAGGCCGCCCTGAGCCTCGGGGCGAGCGCCCGCGAGGCGCTTGCCGCCCGCGCCCGCGCGCATGTGGAGCGCTCATTCTCGCTCGAGACGATGGTCTCGGCGACTCTCGACACCTATATCGCGCTCCTCACGACCGGTCGGCGCTGACGGAGACACGATGGCCCGCCTCGAACGTTTTTTCGGCGGCCCGCCCGTCCTCGCGATCCTCAAGATCGCCTTCCTGTCGCTGATCGTCGGGGCGATCATGGCGGGGCTCGGCCTGTCGCCGCGCGCGCTCCTCCAGTTCGGCATGGAGGGCTTCCGCGCGCTGGTCGACGGCGGCCTCGACGCCGTACGTCATGTCGGTGGCTATCTCATCACGGGCGCCGTGATCGTCGTGCCGCTCTGGGTCCTGTCCCGGATCCTGTCGCGCTCCTGACCGGCTATCGGGCAAGCTCCGGCGGCAGGACGTGCTGCCCGTCGGCCGCAACCGGGCATTCGGCAACGCTCCGGGCGAGAGGCACGGGCAGCGGCCCGTAGAGGTGCGGAAAGAGCTGCCCTCCGCGCGACGGCTCCCAGCGGAGCTCGTCTCCGAACGCCTCCGCCTCGACCGTGACGAGGAGGAGGTCGGGCTCGCCTGTGAAATGCCGAGCGAGCGTGCCCGCGACCTGGCCGGCCGTCGAGAGGTGGATGAAGCCGTCGCGCAGATCGTCGGCCGAGCCGAGATAAACGCCCCTCGCCTCGGCCTCGCGCCACTCGCGGCGCCGGACGATCTTGTAGATGCTGGTCATGGAGGCTCCTTCCCGGCACAAGTCCGGCAAGCGCGGCCGATTCGGTTCTTGCGAGAGCGGCGGCGACGCTATATTCCTACGTTAGGCGGTCGGTCTTAGGTCCGAGAGGCACGCGATGCTGTCCCACACCCAGATCTGGACCGCCATCGATCGCCTGGCGCAGCGCTATGGTTTGTCCACCTCGGGGCTTGCCCGCAAGGCCGGGCTCGACGCGACGAGCTTCAATCCCTCGAAGCGCAAGGGCCCCGACGGCCGCGACCGGTGGCCCTCGACCGAATCGGTCGCGAAGGTCCTGGCCGCGACCGGAGCCAGCCTCGACGAGTTCATGCGGCTCGTCGATCCGTCGATGTCGTCGTCGCAGCGTGTGACCGTGCCGCTCATCGGGCTTGCGCAGGCGGGCGCCGGCCGCCTCTTCGACGAGGCCGGGATGCCCTCCGGGGATCCGGGCTGGGAGGAGGTCGAATTTCCCGATCTCGCCCACGACAAGGTCTTCGCGATCGAAGTGCAGGGCGATTCGATGCGCCCGCTTTATCGGGACGGCGACATCCTGATCGTCTCGCCCGCCGCGAACGTCCGCAAAGGGGACCGGGTGGTCGTTCGCACGCAGGGCGGGGAGGTGCTGGCCAAGGAGCTAAAGCGCAAGACGGCCCGGAGCATCGAGCTCGCCTCGCTCAATCCGGACCACGCCGACCGAATGATCCTCATGTCCGACGTCGCCTGGCTCGGCCGGGTGATGTGGGCGCGGCAGTAGCGAGCGATCCGCCGGATCACGCCGGCTTCGCAACTATTTCGGCAGCTTCTCGGCCATGCCGTAGGCCCGTTCGCGCCGGTCCATCTCGGCCCAGACATCTCCCGGCTTGACGCCCGTCTCCGCCCAGAGGACCGAGAGGTTGTAGACGAGGTCGGCGCTTTCCTGGATGACGCGCTGGCGGTCGCCCTGGACGGCTTCGAGCCCGACCTCGACCGCTTCCTCCACGACCTTCTTGGCCATCTTCGGCGCGCCCTCGCGAATCAGCTTCGCGGTCCGCGAGATTGCTGGATCGCGCGCGCGGGCCGCGATGATCGCGGCGTAGAGACGGTCGATGGCGTGGTCCATATCAGCGAGCCTCCGGCCGCCGGGCCCTACCGCGCGCTCGCCTCCGGGACGGCATACGGGCGAAAGGCCTCGGCGACCCGATCGTACACCTGCCGCTTGAACGGAATGACGAGCGCGGGCAAGTCGGCGAGCGGGGCCCAGCGCCAGGCGTCAAATTCAGGACGGTGGCGGCCGCCGGCCGGCGCCCGGATGTCGATCTCGTCCTCCTGTCCCGTGAAGCGCAGCGCGAACCAGCGCTGCATCTGGCCCCGATAGCGTCCGCGCCAGGCGCTCCCGATGATCTCGAGCGGCAGGTCGTAGCGCAGCCAGTCCGGCGCCTCGCCGAGGCGCGTGACGGATTGAACGTTGGTTTCCTCGTGGAGCTCGCGCAGAGCCGCCTTGTAGGGGTCCTCGCCCGGATCGATCCCGCCCTGCGGCATCTGCCAGGAATGCTGCCCGTCCACGTGCTCCGGTCCGGACGCGCGGGTACGGCTGCCCACGAAGACGAGGCCCTCGCGGTTGAACAGCGCGATGCCGACGCAAGGACGATACGGGAGGTCGTCGACTGAAATCGATCCGGAGGGCGCGCTCACCTGGCGCCCATCTCGGCGCTGCGGGGCTGAAAGGCTTGGCTCGCCGGCACGAGGAGGATCCCGCGCTTCTCCAGCCCCGCGGCCCAGCGGGCGATCCGCTCGACGCTGACGGGCAGCGCGCTCGCGACCCCGAGCGCGAAGCCGCCCGCGGCGGCGCTGGCCTCGAGCTTCTCGAGCGCCTTGTCGATGAGGTCTGCGCGCGGCACGGCGTCGAGCACGAGGTCGGCCCGGGCGGCCCGCGTCGTGCCGGCCGCGTTCGTGACAACCGAGCGCGCCGAGGAGCCGTCGTCCAGGAATCCGATCCCGCGGCCGCCGACCTCCTTCAGGATCGGGGCGAGCGCCTTCTCGTCCGCCGTGACCTTGCCGCCCATGTAGTTCATGACCGCGACGTAGCCGGCGAAGCGGCTCATCGCCCATTGCAGGTGCTCGATGTTCTCGGCCGGGCGGGCGGCGGCGCGCAGCGTATGGGGCCCAGGATCGCTGTCCGGATAGTCGAACGGCTCCATCGGGACCTGCAGCATCAGCTCGTGGCCGTCCTCGCGCGCCCGGGCCGCGAGCTTTTCAAGCTCGGCCCCGTAGGGCGCGACGGCGAGCGTCACGGGCGCAGGCAGCTTGGAGATCGCCTCCTGGCTCGCGGTCGGGCTGATTCCGAGACCGCCGACCACGATCGCCACGCGGCCGATCGGGCGGGTACCGTTCGCGAAGCCGACGGGCGGCCGCGCATAGACCTCGAGCGGCCGGGCTCCGTCCGGGGCGACGCGTGGGAGGATGCCGAAGCGCGACAGCTCGGCGAGCCGCGGATCGGGCGCCGGCCTAAGGCTCGCGCTCGGTGCGTCCGGCACGCGCACGATGACCGAGCCCGGAGCGCTCGTCCCCGCGGGCCGGAGAACGGAGACGCCGGACGCCGTCTCGACCAGCGCGGCGTCGCGTCGGCCGTTGTCGCCGGCCGCGGACGCTGCGGAGGCGGACGGGTCGGGGGCGGCCGGGGGCGGCTCCGTCTTCACGCCGATCGGCGCCGCGACGCGCGGCACGCCCCCGTGCGGGTCGCCGAACACGGCCGCATAGCCGATGGCGAGGAGGAGAACGCCGCCGGAGGCAGCCGCAACGAACCGGGCAGCCGCGCCCAGGCCGATCCGGCGCGGCTTCGGCTCCGGGCGGTCCATCCCGAGCGGCTTCGTCAGCTCGTCCGAGGTCACGTCCAAGGCCGGTTCGCCCTCCCGCCGCCGGAGCGCGCGCCCGAGCGGATCATGCGCCCCGAATCGGAGCGCCCGGATGATGGCAGGGCGCGGGCCTGCCGCAAGCCCTCGGCGGCCGGGCCCGCGCCTCACGCGAGAACGGCCGGGGCGAGCCCCGGCCGTTCTCTGTCTCAGGCTTCGGCGGACGCCCGCTCAGTTCGGGACGGGCGCGGCCGGCTTGTCGCCCGTGCCGCCGGCCGGAACCGCGGGGGACGCGATGTTCTCGGCGCCCCGGCGCACGCCGCGCAAGAGGTCGTAGGCGGCGATGAGCTGCTTGTCCTTCGCCGGGTCCGGCGGGACGTAGGCGGAGGACCCGCCCTTCTCCTCGCCGTTCTTCAGGTGGCCGCGCAGCCCCGCTTCGCCCTTCGTCTCGTCCTTGCCCTTCAGCTCGTCCGGGATCTCCTGCAGCACCTCCTGATCCGGCTCGATCCCCTTCGCCTGGATCGAGCGGCCGGACGGCGTGTAGTAGCGCGCCGTCGTGAGGCGCACCGCCCCGTTTCCGCCGAGCGGGATCACGGTCTGGACCGAGCCCTTGCCGAAGGAGCGCGTGCCGAGAAGCGTCGCGCGCTTGTGGTCCTGGAGGGCGCCCGCGACGATCTCG
>JAFAPJ010000673.1 GCA_019247255.1 Methylobacteriaceae bacterium
GCCAGGATGCGCTCCAAGGTCTCCAGACGGTCGGCCTCGGCGGACGGCTTGTCCCAGCGGATCCGTTTGACCCGGGGAAAGCGCATGGCGACGCCCGACTTGTGCCGGCCGGAGCGCTGCAGACCTTCGAAGGCGACCTCCAGCACGAGCCCCCGGTCAATGCCGAACTCGTCCTCGCGCACCGCGCCGAAGCGGTTGCGGGTGTTGTTGCGGACGTAGCGGTCGAGCCGGAGGAGCTCCTGGTCCGTGAAGCCGGAATAGGCCTTGCCGACCGGCACGAGCTCGGGGCCGTCCGTCCCGTCGCGCCAGACTCCGAAGGTGTAATCCGAGTAGAAGGACGAGCGCTTCCCCGAGCCGCGCTGGGCGTACATCATCACGGCGTCGACCAGGAACGGGTCGCGCTTCCACTTCCACCAGGGCCCCTTCGGCCGGCCGGGCAGGTAGGGCGAGTCCGATCGCTTCAGCATGCAGCCCTCGATCGCGTCCGCGTCGAGGCCGGCCCCGGCGGAGGCGGGATCGGCGCGCGCGGCCGCGAGCTCCTCCCAGGTCGCGAAAGGGATCTGCGGCGAGAGGTCGATCCGCGGTTCGCCGAGCCGGGCCACGAAGGCCTCGAGCCGCGCCCGGCGCGCGTCGAACGACGCGTCGCGCAGATCCTCTCCGTCGAGCGCCAGCGCGTCGTAGACGCGCAGATGCGCCGGGTACTCGACGAGCATCTTCGGCGTGACGGTCTTCCGGTTGAGCCGCTGCTGGAGCACGTTGAAGCTCTGCACCCGCCCGTCCCGCAGGATCAGCAGCTCCCCGTCGAGGGCGCCCTCGAAGTCCAACGCTTCGACGAGGTCCGGAAAGGCGTCGGACACGTCCTCGCCCGTGCGCGAATAGATGCGCCGGACGAGCCGCCCCGCCGTGTCGCGGCCCGAGACGGCCTGCAGGCGGATGCCGTCCCACTTCCATTCCGCCCGGAAGAGCGCGGGATCGAGCTTGGCGAAATCCTCGTCCTCGACCGGATGGGCGAGCATCGGGGGTCGGAACGGCGCCGGGTTGACCGTCTGCGGCCGCGGCCCGCGTCCCTCGACCCAGGCGAAGAGCTCCTCATACGGCGGGGCAAGCCCGTGCCAGACATGCTCGACGTCGTCCGCCGTGACCTCGCCGAGGCTCGCGAGCGCCGTTTTCGCGAGCCGGGCCGAGACGCCGATGCGCAGCTCGCTCGTGATGAGCTTAAGGAGCGCCCAGCGCCCGACCTCGTCGAGCGCGTCGAGCCAGCCGGCGAGCAGGCCCGGCAGCTCCGACTTGCCGGCATGCGCGAGCCCGTCGACGACCTCGGAGAGCGCCGGCACGTGTGGCGGCGGGTTGTTGTGGCCGAGCCCCGGCGGGCCGTCGGCCGAGCTCGGCGGGTCCGGCGGCCGCCACATCAGCGCGACCGTCTCGGACAGGTCGCCGACATAGTCGCGCGAGAGCGCGAAGAGCACGGGGTCGGCGCGCTCCATCATGAGGCCGCGGATCAGGTTCGGCTTCGCGTTCCGGAACGAGAGGGCGCCCGTGAGCGCGGCGAGCGCCCAGCCGCGCTCGGGATCGGGCGTGTGCCGGAAATAATCCGCGAGCAGCCGGATCTTGGCGTTGCGCCGCGGCTCGTAGCCGACCCGGTCGATCAGATGCGCGAAGCGGTTCACGGGGCAGGCTCGCCCTCGGGGGCATCTCCGGCGGCCGGCTCGGGCAGCGCGTCCGTCTGCAGGTCGCCTTCCTCGTCGCCGTAGCCGAGAAGATGGAGGGGGCGGGCGCGGATGCCATGGCTCAAGCACCAATGGACGAGCGCGTCCTCCTGCCCGTGCGTGACCCAGACCTCCTCGGCCCCGGTCTCGCGGATCGACAGGCAGAGCTCGTCCCAGTCGCAATGGTCGGAGATGATGAGCGGCAGCTCGACGCCCTTCTGCCGGGCGCGGGCCCGGACGCGCATCCAGCCCGACGCGAAACAGGCGACGGGGTCGGGGAACTTGCGCGCCCAGAGGTCCTGGATGGCCGAGGGCGGGCAGATCACGACCGCGCCCCGCAAGTTCGGGCGCTCGGCCGCCTGGACCCGGACGACCGGCCCGAGGTCGACGCCCTGACTCTCGTAGAACTCGGTCAGGCGCTCGAGCGCGCCGTGGACGTAGATCGGCTCCGCGTAGCCCGCCTCGCGCAGAAGCTTCATCACGCGCTGCGCCTTACCGAGCGCGTAGGCGCCGACGATGTGGGCGCGCTCGGGGAAGAGCGCGACGGATTCGAGGAGGCGCGCCACCTCGCCCGCGGTGTCCGGATGCCGGAAGACTGGCAGCCCGAAGGTCGCCTCCGTGATGAACACGTCGCAGGCGATCGGCTCGAACGGCAGGCAGGTCGGGTCCCGGGCGCGCTTGTAATCGCCCGAGACGACGAGCCGGCAGGCGCCCTGCTCGATGACGATCTGGGCGGAGCCGAGGACGTGGCCGGCCGGCACGAAGGTGACCTCGACCGCCCCGATGCGGACGACCTCCCCGAGCTCGGCGACCTGGGTCGCGGCGGCGAAATCGGCCCCGTAGCGCACGCCCATGATGCCGAGCGTCTCGGCGGTCGCCATCACGTGCTGGTGGCCGGCCCGGGCGTGGTCGGAGTGGCCGTGCGTGATGAGCGCGCGCGACACGGGCCGGGTCGGGTCGATGTGGAAGTCGCCCGCCGGGCAATAGAGCCCCTGGGGCGTCAGCGTCAGAAGGTCGGCCGCGCGCGTGCCCATCCGGGCGTGATCTCCTGTTCCCGGCGCAAGCGGCCGGCGCGTCCGATCTAGCGGGCCAGCGCCGTGCGGGCGACCTCGCCGACGATCGGACGCAGATGGTGAGCCGTCAGCTCGCCGAACACCTGGCGGAACGTGATCGTGACGCGTCGCTCGGCGTAGCGCCGCAGCTGCCGCCGGCCCGCGGAATCGAGCGCGAAGACGTGGACGCTGCGGACGTTCTCGGTCCGGCCATCCGCGCCCCGGTCGAGGCAGATGGGCCGGGGCAGATCGAGGACGAAATAGGTCTGGCCGTCGATCGCGGCAGATCCGGCGCGGACACCCGGATCCGGCGCAGCCGCCCCGTGAGCGCGCGATCGGGCGGGCTGTCCTCGCGGAAGCACGGCTCGGCGGCGACTTCCGACGAGCCTGTGGCGGCGACGATCAGCAACCCGGCAAGAACCAGGCGGGCGAGCGTGGTCAACGCGCGAAGGGTCGGGACGAGCACGCCTCTCGCTAGCGCCCGGGCGACCCCGTGCCAATGTCGTCGGCGGGCCTCCGAGCAGGCGGTGAAACCTTGGCCCGCCCGGACCGTTGGCCGGGAAACGGGAGAGAGCCATGGCCGACATGATCGCGAGCAGCACGGGCGTGAGCGGGACGGCCGGCGCCGGTACGGGCTCGCCGAACCCGCTCATCGAGAGCGACCGGGTCGAAGGCACGAGCGTCTATGGCGCCGACAACCGGCATATCGGCACGATCAAGCGCCTGATGATCGACAAGCGCAGCGGGCAGGTCGCCTACGCGGTCATGACCTTCGGCGGCTTCCTCGGCATCGGCGAGGAGAGCTACACGATCCCCTGGGCGAAGCTGACCTACGAGGTCGATCTCGGGGGCTACCGCACGGACATCTCGTCCGACCAGCTCCAGGGCGCGCCGACCTTCTACCGCGACGGCGATTACCGCTGGTCGAACCGGGATCAGGAGCGCGAGCTCCACTCCTATTACGGCGTCTCCCCCTATTGGGGCCTGTGACGGTCAGCGCGCGCTGAAGAGCCAGGCGCCGAGCACAAAGGCTCCCTCGCCGACGAGGATCGCGACGAGGAGCCGGCGGCGCGCCAGGTAGAAGGCCGCGACTCCGATCGCGATCGCCCCGACCCTGACCGGCATCGGGACGACCGCAAGGGCGGCGGCGGGCGCGTAGACGAGGCGCGACACGACCGCGGCGAGCAGCGTTGTCGCGGTGAGCCGGATCCAGGCGAACACCTCGGAGCGCTCGTCGACGCGATGCGACAGGAGCACGGCCGCGATGCGCGACGCCTCGTTCGGGATAACGCCCGCGAGCACGATGATGAGGTAGGGCCCGAGCTCCGCCATCACGCCTCCGCCGGGGCTCGCCGGAAGACGCGATCGCCGAGATAGGCGAGCGTCCCGCCGATGAGCCCCGTCGCCAGGAGGTCGTAATCGCCGCCGCCGATCTCGGCCGCGACCGGCGCGAGCGCGAGGCCGAGCCCGATGGCGAGCCAGTCGCCGACGCGCACCGCCGCGCCCGCGAGGGAGATCGTGAAGTAGATGGGCGTGAGGCACAGGAGCCCGGCCGCGAGCGGTCCGGGCAGGGTGCCGACCAGCACGTAGCCCAGCAGGGTCATGACGACGCTGAGCGTCAGGCAGGTCAGCGCGAAGCCGAGGAAGTAGGGCTGTCGCCGCTCGGCCGGCATACCCGGCAGGCGCCGCATGCCGTCGATCCAGGTCGTCGCGGCGATGAGATGCGCGAAGAGGAAGCGCGACAGGAGGCTCTGGCCCGGCCGGCCGAGATAGGGCCAGATCGCGAGCGTCATGGGCAGGAGGCGGATGCCCGAGAGCCCGACCGCGATGCCGGCGGCCGCGACCAGCCCGCCGCTCGCGAGCGTCCCGTAGAGGATGAGCTGCGCGGGCGCCGCCCAGATCACGAAGGTCGAGAAGATCGCGGCGCCGAGCGGATGGCCGGCGTCGCGCGCGAGGCTGCCGACGCCGAGGAACGAGAACGCGACGATCCAGGCCGGCAGCGCGAGGGCGCTGCGCACCCCCTCGGCGACGGCGTCCCGCGCCATCGGGCGTTCGGGGTCAGGCGTGGCCGGCCTCGGCGAGGGCGCGCCAGACGCGCTCGGGCGTCGCCGGCATGTCGAGGTGGGACACGCCGCGCCGGGCGAGCGCGTCGACGACCGCGTTCATCACGGCGGGGAGCGAGCCCGCGCAGCCCGCCTCGCCGCAACCCTTCACGCCGAGCGGGTTCGTGGTCGCCGGCACGGGCCGGCTCTCGAAGGTGAAGACGGGGGGCGCATGCTCGGCGCGCGGCAGCGCGTAATCCATGTAGGACCCGGTCACGAGCTGCCCGGTCTCGTCGTAGACCGTCCGCTCCATGAGCGCCTGGCCGATCCCCTGGACTACGCCGCCGTGGAGCTGTCCCTCGACGAGGAGCGGGTTCACGACGGTGCCGAAATCGTTGACCATCACGTAGCGGACCACCTCCGTGATGCCGGTCTCGGGGTCGATCTCGACCTCGGCGACGTGGCAGCCGTTCGGATAGGCCGCGGGCGAGCTCTCGTGAACATGCTCGACGTCGAGCGAGCGCGGCGTGCCCTCCGGCAGGTCGGTCGCGCCCCGCAGTCGCGCGGCGAGCTCCATGATGCCGATCGCGCGATCCGTGCCGGCGATCGTGAAGCGGCCGTCCACGAACTCGATGTCGTCGACCCCAGCCTCCAGGATCTCGGCCGCGGCCTTGCGGCCGAGCTCGATGACCTGGTCCGCCGCCTCGACGATCGCGGCGCCGCTCGCCATGAGCGATTTCGAGCCGCCGGTGCCGCCGCCCGCGACGAGCTCGTCCGAATCGCCCTGGATGAGCCGGATGCGCTCGAACGGGATGCCGAGCCGGGCCGCCAAGACCTGGGCGAAGGGTGTCCAGTGGCCCTGCCCGTAATCGAGCGTGCCCGTGATGATCGTGACCTCGCCGTTCGGCTCGAAGCGGATGCCGCCCATCTCGCGCGCCGGCGGGGCCGTCACCTCGAGATACTGCCCGATCCCGCGGCCGCGGAGCTTGCCCTGGGCCTCGCTGTCGCGGCGGCGCGCCTCGAACCCGTCCCAATCCGCGGCCGCGACCGCGCGGTCCAGGAGCGCGGTGAACTCGCCCGTGTCGTAGGTCGTGTCGACGGGCGTCCGGTAGGGCATCTCGTCGGGGCGGATGTGGTTGAGCCGGCGCAGCGCGACGGGGTCGCGTCCGGTCTCGCGGGCGGCCGTCTCGATCAGCCGCTCCATGATGTAGTTGCCCTCCGGCCGGCCCGCGCCGCGATAGGCGCTGACCGGGACGGCGTTCGTGAAGGCGCAGCGGATCGCGACCTCGATCTGCGGCGTGCGGTAGACCGAGATCGCGTTCTTGCCGATGTTGCTGGACGAGAAGAGCGGCGCGACGGGCGTCAGATAGGCCCCGAGATCGCCGAGACCGGAAATTCTGAGCGCCAGGAAGCGGCCCTCCTGGTCGAGCGCGAGCTCGCCCGTCACCGCGACCGCGCGCCCGTGATGGTCCGAGGTGAAGCTGTCCGAGCGCTGGTCCGTCCAGCGGACCGGGCGGCCGAGCGCCTTCGCGGCGTGCAGGAGGCAGAGATATTCGGGGAACGGGCTCGACTTCATGCCGAAGGAGCCGCCGACCTGGCCCGTGAGGATCCTGACCTTCTCGACGGGCAGCCCGAGCATGCCGGCGATCCCGGCCCGCATGCCGCAGACGCCCTGGCAGCCGAGATGGAGCGTGTAGCGCTCGCTTGCCGGATCGAACTCGCCCAGCGCGGCGCGCGGCTCCATCGGGCTCACGACGAGCCGCTGGCTGACGAGGTCGAGCCGGGTCACGTGCGCGGCGCGCGAAAAGGCGGCCGCGACCTTCTCGCCGTCCCCGAAATGGTAGTCGAGGAAGACGTTGCCGGGGACCTCCTCGTACAGGCTCGGCGCTCCGGGCGCGACGGCCTCCTCGGCCGTGACCGCGACCGGCAGCGCGTCGAGCGAAAGCTCGACCGCCTCGGCGGCGTCCCGGGCGGCCGCGGCCGTCTCGGCGACGACGCAGGCCACGATGTCGCCGACGAAGCGCACCCGGTCTCCGGCGAGCGGCAGCCGGGGCGGCTTCAGCATTGGCGAGCCGTCCCGGTTCTTGAACGCCATCCCGTTCGGGAAGGGCTTCAACGGCCCGAGATCGGCGGCGGTGTAGATCGCGAGGACGCCCGGCATGGCGCGCGCGGCCGCCGTCTCGATCCCCTGGATCGCGCCGTGCGCGATCGGGCTGCGCACGAAGGCCGCGTGGACCTCGCCCGGCCGCGAGACGTCGTCCGTGTAGCGGCCCTCGCCGCGCACGAGGGTCGGGTCCTCGCGGCGAGGGACGGGCTGGCCGACCGCGAACTTGAGGTGCGCGCCGTCCTGGCCGGACCCGAGGAGATCGGACCGGTCGGACACGTCGCGATGGATGAGGTCGGGCAGGCCCTGGCGCATGGCGCTCCCGTTAAGCCGTCGAGGCAGGTGGCGTGGACACAACCACGCGATCCGCGCTCCCGCAATGCAGCGCAGCGAAGGTCAGATCGGCGCGCCAGGCAGGTCGGCCGCGGCGCGAAACGCCGCGATCACCAGCGCGGATAAGGCTGGACGGTGACGCGGCCGCGATAGGCGCGGGGCGCCGGGAGGCCGCTGCCCTCGTTGTAGAGGCCCTGATCGGCGAGCACCCGGTCGTCCCAGCCGTATTGCGGGTGCGAGACGCGGTAGCGCGCCGGATCGTTGTCGCCCCAGGGCTCGGCGAAGCGCGGGTTCTTCACCGAATCGTTCAGCCAGGAATCGCCGTTGTCGGAGCCGCGTCCGCTCCGGGCGGAGGCGGCGACGGGCGCGAGGGCCGCGGCCGCGAGCGCGGCGGCCATGAGGATCGGCAAGGTACGAACGGTCACGAGGACCTCCTTCGGGTACGCCTTCCTAACGCGGAGGGCGCGAGGCAAGTTCATCACTCCCAGCGACGCTCCGCCAGCGCGTCCGTCGTGCTCGCCTCGACCCAGGGCCCGAGCCCGCCGCCCTGCAGATGTTCCCGTTTCCAGAACGGCGCACGCGTTTTCAAAAAGTCCATGATGAAGGTGGTGGCTTCGAGCGCGGCGCCGCGATGGCCGGCCGCCGTCGCCACGAGCACGATCCGCTCGCCCGGCTGGAGGAGACCGAAGCGATGGATCACGGTCGCGCCGAGGAGGTCGAACCGGGAGGCCGCCTCGGCGACCACGCGCTCGATCTCGGCCTCGGCCATCCCGGGGTAATGCTCGAGCTCAAGGCCCGCGAGACGCCCGCCCTCCGACCGGCACAGGCCGACGAAGCTCGCGACCGCCCCGACGTCGCCGGCGCTCACCGCGAGGGCGTCGAGCTCGGCCGCGACATCGAAATCCTCGCGCTGGACGCTGAGGACCGGGGTCACGGGCGTCAGCCGCCGGTCATCGGCGGAAAGAAGGCGACCTCGCGCGCCCCGGCGAGCGGGCTGTCCGGCGGCACGTGGCGCCGGTCGAGGGCGGCCCGCACCACGCCCCGGTTCGCGAAGGCGTCGGCATAGCCCTCGCCGCGCGCGCTCAGCCAGCCGATGAGATCCTGCACGGTCGCGACGCCCTCCGGCAGCTCGACCTCCTCGCCCGGCCGGCCGACCCGCTCGCGCACCCAGGAGAAATAGACGATCTTCACCGCGCCTCGGGCCCCGTCGCGTGGTGGATGCCGATCTTCAGGTAATCCCATCCCGTATAGATGGTGAGCGCGGCCGCGATCCACAGGAGCGCGATCCCGATCTCGAGCGTGGCGGGCAGGATCGGCTGCCCGGCCGGACCGGCGATCAGGAAGCCGATCGCGACGAGCTGGAAGCCCGTCTTCCATTTCGCCACGCGGGAGACCGGCATGCCGACCCGGAGCTCGGCCAGGTACTCGCGCAGGCCCGAGACCAGGACCTCCCGGCACAGGATGATGATGGCGGCCCAGAGCGAGACGCCGGCGATGACGCCGTCGGCCGCGAGCATCAGCAGGCAGGCCGAGACGAGCAGCTTGTCGGCGATCGGGTCGAGCATGCGCCCGAGCATCGATTGCTGGGCGAAGGCGCGGGCGAAATAGCCGTCGAAATAATCCGTGATGGCGGCGCCCACGAACAGGATGAGCGCGGCCCAGCGCGCCCAGGTCTCGTGCGGCCAGAAGAGCAGTCCCGCCACGGCCGGCACGGCCGCGACCCGGGCATAGGTCAGGATGTTCGGGAGCGTGAACGCCTGAGACCGCCGGAGGGGAGCCGCGAGGGTCATAGGCCGGCAGGAAGCATGGGGGTGGGGGAGGGGTCAACCGCGCGCGAGGCCGCCGCCGCGCGCCGTCGCTTTCAGGCGGCTCGACGGACGACGCCTCCGAGCCGGTCGAGCGCCGCGTCGAGGGTCGCGCCGCGCTTCGCGAAGCAGAAGCGCACGACGTTGCGCACCGCGCCCTCCGCGTAGAAGGCCGAGACCGGGATCGCCGCGACCCCGTGGTCGAGCACGAGCCGGCGGCAGAAGGCGACGTCGTCCTCTTCGCCCAGAGCTCCGATGTCGATGTTGACGAAATACGTTCCCTCGGCCGGGATCACCCGAAAGCCGAGCGCTTCGAGACCGCTCGTGAAGCGGTCGCGCGACCTGGCGAGGTCGCGCCGCAGCCCCTCGAAATAGCCGTCCTCCTTCGCGAGCCCGTAGGCGACGGCGGCCTGCAGGTTCGGGGGCGTCGTGAAGGTCAGGAACTGGTGCGCCTTGGCCAGGACCTTGAGAAGAGGCGGGGCCGCGCAGACGAAGCCCACCTTCCAGCCCGTCAGGTTGAAGATCTTGCCGGCCGAGCCGACCTTCACGGTGCGCTCCCGCATGCCCGGGAAAGCGATCAGCGGGCGATGGCGCCGCCCGTCGAAGACGACGTGCTCCCAGACCTCGTCGCAGAGGGCGACCGCGTCGAAGCGCTCGCAGAACCGCGCGAGGAGCGCGAGGTCCTCGTCCGGAAAGATCGTGGCGGTCGGGTTCAGCGGGTTGTTGAGGAGCGCGACCTTCGTGCGCGGCGAGAACGCCGCGGCGAGCGCCTCCTCCGTCAGGCGGAAATGCGGCGGCTGCAGCGTCACGAAGCGCGGCACGCCGCCGGCCCGGCGCACGAGGGCCGTGCTCCTCAACAACCCGCTCAACCCGAGCGCCACGATGTTCTCCCGCGCGGACCTGGAGCTGCTGGCGGGCTTCTGCCGCCGCCACGACGCGGTCGCGATCTGCGACGAGGTCTGGGAGCACGTCGTCTT
>JAFAPJ010000398.1 GCA_019247255.1 Methylobacteriaceae bacterium
TCGGTAATCGGCCGCGCGCTCGCCTGTGATCGCGTAGATGCCGGCGCGACGCCCGGCCCCCTTCGCGGCGGCGAGCGCCCGGTCGATCGCGGCGTGGACCTCGTCGCCCTCCGGGTCGAGCCGGGCCCCGCGGGACAGGCTGATCGACAGGTCGGATGGCCCGATGAAGATGCCGTCGAGGCCCGGAACCGCCAGGATCTCGTCCAGCCGATCCAGCGCCTCTCGCGTCTCGACCATGGCGAGCGCGACCGTCCAGCCGTTCGCCCGGGCGAAATAGGTCGGGCCGTCGACGCCCGCGATCGCGACGGCGCCGCCCGGGCCCCAGCTGCGCTCGCCGACGGGCGGGTACTTGACGGCCGCCACGAACGCCTCGGCGTCGGCCGCGCTGTTCACCATCGGGGCGATGATCCCGGCCGCGCCGGCATCGAGCAGCCGCGACGCGGTCGCGGTGGCCCCGACCGGGATGCGCGCGATGGCGGGCTTGCCGGCCGCCGCGACGAGCGGCACCGCCTCGACCGCCGCCGCGAAATCGATGGCGCCGTGCTGCATGTCGAGCACCACGACGTCGAAGCCCGTCCCGCGCGCGAGCGCGGCCGGCACGGCGGGCGCCGGGAGCCCGCACCAGGCCGCGAAGAGGCAGCCGCGGTCCGGCGCGAGCGCCGCGAAAGGGCCGGGAACGGGGCTTGCAGCGGCCGTCACAGGTCAGCGCCCGGCCGAGATGTCGGCCACGGCCTTAGCGAGGAGCTCGTCCATCTTGGCGCGGACCGCGCCCTCCGAGGTTCCGATCCCGGCGCCTTCGAGGTCGCCAAGCACCTTGCGGAGCACGTCGCCGTCGCCGGCCTCCTCGAAATCGGCCGCGATCACGGTGCGGGCATACGCGTCGGCATCCGCCCCGGACTTGCCGAGATGCTCGGCCGCCCACAGGCCGAGCAGCTTGTTGCGCCGCGCCGTCGCCTTGAACCGCAGCTCCTCGTCGTGCGCGAACTTCTTCTCCATCGCGTCGCGGCGCTCGTCGAACTGGCTCATGGGCGCATCTCCGTTGGCGGCCGACATATGCGGGCCCGGCCAAGCTTTCGCCAGCCTTGGATAAGTCATTTTCGCTCACCATGACGGCCCGCACTCAGCCGACGCGCGTTGTGCCGGCTGGTCCGATCGTCTAGGTTCCCCGCCGTGTGGCGGTCGTTCGGACCTTGCTCCGATCGTGACCGCGCCAGCCGCGGACCGTCCGCCCCGCCAGGAGCCCCGGCCAGATGGATTTCCTCAAACCACGGTACACGCCCATGAACCGCCGCCGTCGCATCTACGAGGGCAAGGCGAAGGTCCTCTACGAAGGTCCGGAGCCGGGCACGCTGATCCAGCACTTCAAGGACGACGCGACCGCCTTCAACGCGAAGAAGCATGAGGTCATCGACGGCAAGGGCGTGCTCAACAACCGGATCTCGGAGTTTCTCTTTCAGCATCTGAACGACATCGGGGTGCCGACGCATTTCATCCGTCGGCTCAACATGCGCGAGCAGCTGATCCGCGAGGTCGAGATCATCCCGCTCGAGGTCGTGGTGCGTAACGTCGCGGCGGGATCGCTCGCGCAGCGTCTCGGGCTCGAGGAGGGCACGCAGCTCCCGCGGTCGATCATCGAGTTCTACTACAAGAACGACGCGCTGAACGACCCCATGGTCTCCGAGGAGCACATCACGGCCTTCGGCTGGGCGACCCCCCAGGAGATCGACGACATCATGGCGCTCGCCATCCGGGTCAACGACTTCCTGTCCGGGCTCTTCCTCGGCGTCGGCATCCGGCTCGTCGATTTCAAGATGGAAACGGGGCGCCTCTGGGAAGGCGACATGATGCGGATCGTCGTGGCGGACGAGATCTCGCCGGATTCGTGCCGGCTCTGGGACATCAAGAGCCAGGACAAGCTCGACAAGGACCGGTTCCGGCGCGACCTCGGCGGGCTCATCGAGGCGTATACGGAAGTCGCCCGTCGGCTCGGCATCATCAGCGAGAACGAGAAGATCCAGACGGGCGGTCCGCGCCTCGTCCAGTGACGCGCGGGAGGCGCCGCCTCCCGCATCCCGATCCGCACATTCAATCCGCGGCCGCTCCGCGCCGGACATGCCGCATCACCCGACCCGTCTCGGCCCTGCCCTGCGCGCGGCCGTCCTGGCCGCCCTGTCGGTCGCGCTCGCGGGCTGCATCGATCTCGGCCTCGCGCGCTCCGTCGTCTTCGCCCCGTCCGTGCCCGGCCTGCCCGCCGACGAGCGCTGGACACCGCTGCCGGTCGATTCCTGGGTGACGGAGGGCGCGGTCCGTCCCCTCGCCGTGAGCGCCTGCTTCGCATCCGCCTGCCCCGAGCCAGCCGCGATCGGGCTGTTCCTCGCGGAAGGGCAGGCAGGCCGCTCCCTGTCGGAGGCGCTCGCGTCGCCCGACCGTGTCCTCGAGCTTCTCGCAGGTCGCGCCGCGAGCGAGCGACGGCGCGCCAAGCCGCCCCCGCGGCTTCTGCGCAGCGCCGAGCCTCTGCGGGCGGGCGCCTATTCGGGCGAGCTTGTACGCGCCACGCGGCGGGACGGCTCCGGAGCGGCGATCCTGGCGGCCCTGACGCGCCCGGCCGGCGACGGCGTCTTCGTGCTCCTGATCGTGGCGCCGAACGAAGACCGCGTGCGCCGCCTCGCCCGCGCGGTGGCGGAGTCAGGCTGAGCCCCCCCGGCGAGGTTTGACAGCCCGGAAAGCCGACCCTTACCGAGCGGCGATTTCCACGAGGACGCCGAGCGCCCATGTCACGCCGAACCTTCTCTCTCGTTTCCGTCCTGGCGCTCTCGGCCGCCCTGGCCAGTCCGGTCGGCGCGAAGACGCTGATCTATTGCTCCGAGGGGAGCCCCGAGAACTTCTACCCGGCCGTGAACACGACCGGCACGTCCTTCGACGCCTCGAACGAGGTCTATCGCCGGCTCGTCGAATTCGAACGCGGCGGCACCAAGGTCCTGCCGAGCCTCGCCGAACGCTGGGACGTCTCGGACGACGGGAAGACCTACGTGTTCCACCTGCGCAAGGGCGTGAAGTGGCACTCGAACCGGGCGTTCAAGCCGACGCGGGACTTCAATGCCGACGACGTGATGTTCTCGTGGGAGGACAATATCGCCGACCCGAACGTCCCGGCGTGGACCAAGGCGGGAGCCTTCGGCGAGGGGACCAAGCTCGACAAGGTCGACGACTACACGATCAAATG